>JAGHYP010000280.1 GCA_017743585.1 Chloroflexota bacterium | reverse complement strand
GGCGACGCGAATCGTGACCGTCTCAGGTTGCAACGTAGCAGAGCGCAGCACGATATAGCCGCCTTGCTCGGCCTGCGGCAGCGCGTTTGCAGGCGCGCCGTCAATGGTCACATACAAATAGGCGAGATAGTCGCCGCGCCGCACGCGCAGCGCTAACGACTCGCCTTGAAAGCGGAAGGTGAGCCGCTGCGGGCTGAAATCGAAGCTCGGATCGCCATAGTCAACCGAGCGCACATCCGCACCGAGCGGGCCGAGCTGCCATGCGCCTTCGTAGCGCAGCCGTGCGTCGCTTGGATGATGTAAGCCGCGCTCCAAGCCTTCGCTCGCGAAGAACGCGCCGTCTTCAAACCACGCCGCCGCGCGCTCGGAGACAGCGAAACCGTGTATCGGATCGTCGGCGGGCGCATCTGGCGACCAGTGCTGTAGGATCAAGCCGCCGATCCATGTCCACTCGCGCGCGGCGCGCCTGTAGGCAGCGCGCGTCCACTCCGCTTGCGTTGCGCTGTCCACCTGCCCCCAGATCGAAGGCGCGCCACGCCAATCTTCGGGCAGGCTGTTCCAGCCGAAGTGGCTTGCCCAAAGCGCCTTGTGACCGTCGCCGTGCTGCTGCATCACCTCGCGCAGCAAGATCAGGCGCGAGAAGTTCAGCACGTTCGCGTCCACAGTCCGATCTTCGGGCGAGCTGTTGAAGCCATACGGCTTGCCAGCAGCTGCGTCGAAATATTGATTGGCGCCGTAGGCATAGAGCGCGCGCAAGTAGCTCAGATCGCTGATGTTGCGCGGGCCTTGCTCCACAGTCGGCGCTAAGCCTGCCGCGATGACGGTCGCGTTCAGATCATTGGCTTTGATGGCAGGATAGGCGGCTGCCAGCATCGCCGCGTATGCCGCAGGCTGCGGATCGAGTCCGCCCCAGCGCTCTTGCAAATTCGGCTCGTCCCAAATCTGGTAGAAATCAATTTGATCGGCGTAGCGCGCCGCCAGCGTCCGCGCAAAGTGCGCGAAATGCTCCATGTTGGCAGGCGGCGCAAAGAAATGACCGCTCGCTTCGCGCCGCCGCGCCCAAGCAGGTGTGCTTTCCAAGACCGCTACTAGGCGCAGACTTGGCTGCGCAGCCACAGCAGCGACGATCGGATCGTAGCGGCTGAAATCGAAGACGCCCCGCTCTGCCTCGATCTCCGCCCAATAGAATGGCTGCCGCACCCAGATGAAGCCTGCTTTGGCGATCGCCGCCACTTGGCGCGGCAGCTCCTCAGCCGTGTACTTGGTCAGCGCCACGTTGACGCCCTGCAGCGGCACTTTGAACGGCGACGCGCCGCCCTCAGCAGGATTTTCCCAGCCCCGAGTCGCTCGCCAATGCCAATCGGCGCTCCCGAAAGCGACGCCAGCGCCGAGCGCGCTCAGCAGGCAACACAGCAGGAAGATCAGGAAGGCGCGCGGCATGATCTCATCTTGTCCAGCGCGGGCTGCGCGCGCTGCCCTCCACTGTGATGCGCGTAGCGCGCCCGCTGCTCACGTCTATCACGTGCAGGTCGCCTTGATACGCCAAGACGATTTGCTTGCCGTCAGGACTCCACTGAAATTTTGGGCCGCGCGTCCGATCTTCAAACGGTAGGATGCCAACTTGCTCACGGCCTGGAAAGACCACTCGTGGATTGCTGCCGTCGCGATCTGCCACCACCAGATCGTACTCGCCGTTCACGCTATCGTTCGGCGTGCGCGCCTGCAAATACGCGATGCTGCCGCTGACTGTGTCGCGCGCCGTGCGCACTAGCGGCGAGAATTGCGGCGCTGACCACATGCCAACGCGCTCAAGGAACGGATTGATCACGAAGTTGGCAGCCGTGTTCACAACAGCGATGTCGAAGACAGGGCTGTTCTCAGGCGGCTCGTCGCCGAGCGGAGCGCCATGCACGGAAGCAGCGAGGATCGCGCCATCTGCCGACCAAGCCAAGCTTGGCTGCCATAGCCAGCCGCGCGTCAGCGTCGTCTGGTAGATGCGGAAGTCAATCAGCTTTTGCAACCTGCCGCGCCGCAAATCCACAGTGCCAACGCCTTCCGCCTGCGCCCAAGCCAAGCGCTTGCCATCGGGCGACCATGCGAAAAGTGTTCCCCATTGGCTATACGTGCCGCTATCGGTCGGCGGCAGGATTGGATCAGCGGCGACGATCTTGCCCGTTGCGTCGAGCCGCGCGATGAACAGATCGTTGAGCGCTTGATAGGCAGGCGGCTCAGTGCGCGGGCGCAAGGTGGAGTAACTGAAGGTGTTGGGGCGGTCAGGCAGCCATTCCGCGTAGAAGACGTTATCCACCACCAGCTTGACGGGCCGCGCGCTCGGATCGGTCGTATCCATCAGCACCCACAGCTCGTTGAAGACCTCGAGCGAAGGCGTATCAGGCTTGCGCGTGTAGAGCAGTTGCCGCCCATCGGGCGAGACCGAGAAGACGAAGCCATCTAAGTTGCCGCCTGTCTGCAGCGTGAATTGATTCAAGCTGGTCTCACGGATCAGGCGCGCCTGTCCGTTGCTGATGTAGAAGATTGTCCCGTTAATCGCGATTGGCTCTAAGCGGCTCAGGTCTACGCCGACCGCCACGACTTGGTTGACGGGCGGCGTGAGCAACGTGCGGCCGCTCTGCGTGCGGCGCCGCTCGATGCCATCTTCCAGCAACACGTCGTAGCACACGCGCGCTACGCCGTTCACGCCGCCTTGCAAGACGCGCGTCGCGCCTTCGGGCAGATCGGGCGTTTTGAGCGTCTCACGGGCATATGGCACGCTTTCATCGAAGCACTCAGTGCGATTTTCCACGCGCACCACAGTGATCAACATGCCGTCAGTCACGGGCGTGAAATCAGGCGGATTCAAGCGATCGAACGCGCCTAGAGTGACGTTGGCGCGCCGCAAAACTTGCCCGACTGAACTCGGTGGCTTGACCGAGAGCGCTAACTCTTGCCCGTCTACCCGGATGCGCACGCGCAGCAGCGGCTCTGCAGCGCTCAGATCGCAGGCTGCTAGCAGCGCGATCAGGCACATCAGGCATAGACGCCGCATCGCTAGCACTGCCCCCACGTTGTGCTGATCTTGAGCCGCTCGCCGCTGCCCCGAATGCGGTATAGACTGCGTATGATCTGGTCCGCTGCCACGAACATCAGGATGAGCGCCTGCACTACCTTGATCAGCTCAACAGGCACTCGCGCCGAGAGCTGCATCTGCGCGCTGCCAGCTTCCATTGCGCCGAATAAAAACGCAGACGGGATGATCCCGATTGGATTGTTGCTCGCCAGCAGCGAGACCGCGATGGAATCGAAGCCGAGCGCCAAGTTTTGATTGGTCTGGAAATCTTTGGTTACGCCCAGCACTTGAATCGCGCCTGCCAAGCCTGCCAAGCTGCCTGCGATCATCATAGTCAGGAT
>JAGHYP010000279.1 GCA_017743585.1 Chloroflexota bacterium | reverse complement strand
GATCGCGAAAATCAAGCCGCCGTTCAGCTGCTCAAGCGTGGACTCAATGCGCGTCACCTGCTTGCCCAGCTCGCTATCAGGACGCACTTGCACCACCAGATCGCCGCGCTCAGCGCGAGTTAGCACTGTATCGGCGAGCGCGGGCAACCGATACGCGCGCTGTGCGAAGTCGCGCACGGATTTGACAGCCGCTTGCAGGAAGAAATCGCCATTCGAAGCGCTGCTCGTCCGCTCAGCCTGTTGAGCGTTGAGCAAGCGCTGCGTGTAAGGCTGCATGGCGCGCCACGGGTCAAAATGTGGATCGAGGCCGGTACACATTCCGCTCAAAATGCTGACCGTGCGGCTGAGATAGATGAAATCCTGTGGCACTTGGAACGGCATGGACGCGATCAGGTCGCTGAACTCAAGCGCCACACTCGACATCTCCTCAAACGGCATGTTGGTCAGCTCGTTCATGTCCAGCCCCCAGACTTTGTCAAAGACCGCGCGCGTCGCTTCCTCAAGGCGCTCAAGATCGGCATCGGGCATCAGCACGCCCAAGCGTTTGTAGCTCTCCACCAGGCCCTTGGCATCTTGCGAGATGACGGCGAGCAAAGTGTCGCGCAGGCCGCTCGCCAATTGATCGGTCAGCTTGCCCGTCATGCCGAAGTCGACAAAGATCAGGTAAAACTTGCGCTTGCCGAACGGCGCGCCGTTCTGATGCGCCTCTGGCAGCGGGTAGACGAACAGATTGCCCGGGTGCGGGTCGGCGTGGAAGAAGCGATGCTCGAAGATTTGCCGCATGTAGCAATCAATCAAGCGCGCTGCGACTTCGCGGCGATCGATACCCGCCCGATCTATCGCTGCGTAGTCGTTCAGCTTAATGCTGGTCACATCCTCGAGCGTCAGCACATAGCGCGTAGTGTACTCAAGGTATACTGACGGCACGTAAATGCCTTTATCATCGGCGAACATGCTCTGGAAGCGCAGCGCGTTATCTGCCTCTTTCAGGTAGTCCAGCTCTTCCCACAGCACGTCACTGAACTCTTTGAGCAACATCGGCACATTGGCGCGCCTGCGGATCGGCTTGTAGCGCATGGCGAGATGCGCTACCACGCTCAACGCCGCCAAATCTGTCTTGACTATCTCGGTGATGTTCGGACGCTGCACCTTGACCACAACTCGGTCGCCGTTCGGCAGCTGCGCGCGATGCACCTGCCCGAAAGACGCTGCAGCAATCGGCTCAGGATTGAACCACAAGAAGCGCTCTTCGAGCTTGCCCAGCTCGCGCTCCACTGTGGCGCGGATGTAACTGAAATCCACGACCGGCACTTGGTCTTGCAAGTCTGCCAGCTCGCTTGTGATCTCGGGCGGCAGCACATCCACGCGGCTGGAGACGAATTGACCGAGCTTGATCATCACGCCGCCCATCTCCACTGCCATAGCGCGGAAGCGCCGCGCGTAGTGCCGCCAACGCGCCGACCTGCCGCGCGCGACGAAGCGCTCGCCTGCGAAGCGCCGTATGATCACTTCCCAGAGGATCACGCGCGCGAAGAGCAACGTGAAGAAGACAACTGTGCGGCGGAAGCGCCCGCGCCGCACCTTGAAGGCGGCTGCACGGCGCAAGTTGGACTCTGCGGCGCGCGCGCCTTGCTGCGCTGATGCTTGTTCAGCGCGCGCATCGGGCATCGGCGCGATCAAACGCCGCAGGCGCTGGCGAGTCTCAAGATTTCGCGACGAAGCGAATGTTAAGAGCCGATCCTTCAAACTTTGCATCCTCGATCTCTAGCTTCCACAGGGCGTGTGGCAGCACGATGTTTCGGCGGTACGGCCCAACGCGCAACGTGAGTTCATCCGCGGAGCGATACAGGTCAAGGTCTTCTCGGCGGGCGAACGGCAACGGCACGCGCATTTGATAGCCGCCGTTTTCCAGCGGGATGATCTGATGCGTCTGCCCGCTGAAGAAGACCTCGCTCGGATTGCGCTCGCCGTAGAGCGCGTCAGCCACTCGGCGCAGCGCGTCAACGCCGTTCACATCGCGCTCTAAGAGCGGCGCGGTCAGCACGGGCAGCTCGCCGAATGCCTCTGCAATCAGGCTCATGTTCTCGCGCTGCAAATCTTTCCATTGTTGGAAGTAAGGATCGCTGACCGAATCGGGAATCACGCGGTTGCACAGCACGGCGTCCACTGCGTAGCCGTATAGGTTCAGGTAAGTGTACGTGCGCTGGGTCTCTTTGATGACCATGCGCTCGGGATTGACGACAAGGCGCATGCTGCTCAGCTTTGGGTCTGCCAAGAGCGCGCGCACTTTGTCAAGCGTCTGGAAGAGCTGTTCAACCGTGTTGAAGGCTTCTTCATCAGGCAATTCCGCGCGGAAGAGCGGACGCGCAATCGGGCGCAGGAATTTAGCGGCGCCTTTGCTGAGCGTCAGCACGCGCTCAAACCACCAACGGGTCACATCAGGCAGGCTGAGCAGGCGCAGCGTCTCAGCGGTCGGCGCGGCGTCCACTATCAGCACGTCGAAGAAGGCATCGCGCACGTACTTGTCAATCCACAGCAAGTGCGCGCCTTCTTCGAAGCCGGGCAAGATGGTCACTTCTTCCGCCACGATATCCTCAACGCCGCGCTTGGTGAAGAGCGCTATCATGTAGCGCTGAAATGTCCCCCAATATTTGTCCATCGAGTAGCGCGCGTCTATCTCCTGCGCCCACAGGTTCGGACGCAGCTCAATCGGCTCAGGGCCGACCTGCATATCGAGCGAATCGCCAAGGCTATGCGCCGTATCCGTGCTGATCACGATAGTCTTCATGCCCATCTCGGCGCAGCGCAGCGCCGTCGCTGCCGAGATGCTCGTCTTGCCGACACCGCCCTTGCCCGTATGCACAATAATTCGCATGGCTGTGTAGACTCCTCACGCTGTAGTGTGGCATTGCTGGGCGCTATGCGAAATTTAGTACCGCGAAGTTTGATACAGGCTGCGTCGCTGCGCTCAGCATCGCCTGGATGATAATACGCCGCGTTTGCGCAAAAGTTGCATCAGGGTTGAGAGCTACAAATCGCGCGGAACGCACAGATGCTCAACAGCGCTGCCCTCAAAACGCAAGGTCGGCGTCGGACGCAGCGGGCGAGTCGCGTGTGGCGCGCTGGTCTGTTGGGCGCGCCACGTCTGCGTAATTGGACGGACAGTGTTGAGCGGATTGAAGACTTGCGCGTCAATGCTGAGCGCGAAGCAGAAACAGGTGAAGAGCAGCAAGATCAGCACCAGCAAGCCGATGACGCGCTCCTGCGCTATGCTTGTGCGCAGCGGCGCGGGCGGCCCGAAATCCGGCGGCGCGTACACTGCGCTCACTCACTTTCTGAGGCGTCGTCGCGCTCTGCGTTGCCCGCTGCGTCAACACTGTCTCTTATACACATCT
>JAGHYP010000278.1 GCA_017743585.1 Chloroflexota bacterium | reverse complement strand
ATAACGATCCGCGGCGCGGCGAGTTCTCGCCGCCGCCCGAGCAAGTGCCGCTCTCGCTCGATCCGCGCGATCACTTCTGGCTCCGCCGCCCTGTGGACTCGTCAGCCAACAGCGCTGCGCTCTTCCTGTACGCTTATGGCTCAGATGGACCGAACAACGAATGGCGCGTCCATCACGGGATTGACCTGCCCAATCCAATCGGCAAGGAAGTGCGCGCCGCAGCGGACGGTCGCGTGATCTGGGCAGCCGATAACTACAGCTGGCACGAAAGTAGACGCTATGCGGAGTCGGCGTACAGCTACGGCAACGTGGTCATCATCGAGCATAACTTTGGCTTTCAAGGCAAGCGACTCTACACGCTGTACGCGCATTTGCAGCTGATCTTGGTCAGCGTAGGGCAGAATGTGCGGACGGGCGAGGTGATCGGCTTGAGCGGGCGCAGCGGCGTGGTTAGCGGACCGCATGTCCACTTCGAAGTGCGAGTCGGGCGCAACAGCTACTACGAGACGCGCAACCCGCTGCTGTGGATCGCGCCGTACGAGAATCACGGCGTGGTAGCAGGGCGCGTGACGTTGCCTGACGGCTCGCTGGCGCAGGACGTGAACGTCGTGCTGATGAAAGGCGAGCGCAAGATAGACGCCACGACGACGTACGTCAACCCGCGCCAGCCGAACAGCCGCACGTGGAATGTGAATAGCGACGAGGTCTGGCGCGAGAACTTCGTGATCGGCGATGTGCCGGTAGGCACTTACCAAGTGTTGGTCTTCCTGAACGGCAGACGTCTGGTGCGCGATGTGACCGTGCGACCTGCAACTACGTCTTTTGTAGACTTCACTGAGCTGGAAGTTGTGCCGCTGCCCACTCCATCGCCGACTCCAGCGGGATGATGCTCCCTGCGCCCGTGGTGTGGCTCGGCGTGGCGCTTTGGCGCGGCTTGAGCGCGCTCAAGCGTTGACGCGCTTGTGACGGCGGCGCGCAAGGTAAGGACGATGCAGCTTGCGCGCAGGCGACGGCCCCTCGTGTGAATTGATATACTGTGCCAAGCCTTGCCGAATCGCCTCGATCAGGTTGCTCTCCACTGCGCGGCGCGCTTGAACTATCGCATTCTTGATGCCCTTGGCGTTCGAGCGTCCATGGCTGACGATCACAACGCCGTTGACGCCGAGCAGCGGCGCGCCCCCGATCTCAAACGGATCGATCTGTTTGTGAATCTTGCGCAGCACAGGGCTGATCAGAAGGCCGCCCAGAATGCGCAGCGGATTGCGCAACAGCTCGCGGCGCATCACGCGGAAAAATGCTGCGCCAACTGCTTCCAGCGTCTTGAGCATGATGTTGCCGACAAAACCATCGGTCACCACCACATCGGCGGCGCCTTGCAGCACTTCTTTCGGCTCGACGTTGCCGATGAAATTCAGGGTCGAGTTGGCGAACAAGGCGGCGCTTCGGCGCACAACCTGATTGCCTTTGCCTTCTTCCTCGCCGTTGGAGAGCAGCGCCACGCGCGGACGAGGCTGCCCCAGCACGTGCTGCGCGTATAAACTGCCCATCACGCCGAATTGAAACATCCACTCAGGCTGCGCATCGGGATTAGCGCCTAGGTCTGCCATGACCACGAGCTGGTTGTTCTCAACGCGGATCAGCGAGGCCAGCACAGGGCGGCGCACGCCGCGAATGCGCCGCAAGGTGTGCAACGTCGCCAAAGTGAGCACAGCGCCCGTGTTGCCGGCGGTCACGATGGCATCCGCTTGACCGTCGCGCACCAGCTTCATGCCGACCAGCATAGAGGAGTCAGGCTTTTGGCGCGCCGTCCGCGTCGGGTTGTCGCTCATCTCAACGTGCTGACTGGCGTGAACCACCTCGATAGGCAAGTTGGTCGCGTTGTGCTTGCTCAGCTCATGCAGGATACGCGCTCGGTCGCCGACTAAGATCAAGCGGTCTTGCTTGCCAAACTCGCGCGCCGCCATCACGGCGCCCGCCACATCAGGCACAGGATGATGGTCGCTGCCCATTGCATCAACTACGATTCGCATACCGTGTGCTGCTCCAGCTTGTCTTCGTCGTCCGATGGGCGATTTCAGATTTTACCACAGCTTGACAGGGCGCATATGAGCGACTACCATAGCCGCGTTGCCGCATGCGCTTTTGATAACACCCGTCGGAGAACTGCGACGCGCGCCATGAACAGCTCTCGACGCGATCTCTTGCGCCTGCTCGAGGCGACGCTTGTGGCGCTCTTCTTCGTGCAAAGTGTGCGCTTTCTGTACAGCACGCTGTATGCACACTTCAATAGCGCCAATTTGGTGGCGCTGACGGCGGATAGCGCCGCGCTCGCCAATCAGAGCGGCGTGGTGCAGCCTGAGGTGCTCGCCAATGAGCTGATCGCGCTTGGCGTCGCGGCGCTCTTGCCACTTCTCGCGCCGCTTTTGGGCAGGGTGTGGTTTGGGACGCTGATGGCAGCGGCGCTTGTGGCCGCAGGGCGTGTCTTCATGACCGCGAATGGCGGCACGTTGCTGGGCGTGGCAGGCGCGGCGGCGGCAACTGGCGCGGCACTGCTGCACATCGCGATCGGCATCTGCGAGCGCCCGAACATCTTTCCGCCAAGCATGGCGCTCGCCTTCGCCGCCGATGGCCTGATCCGTCTGATTGACCACACTGCCGACTTCACGTGGCAAGCTGCATATCTTGACTTGCAGACGGCGCTCTCGCTGAGCCTGTTCATCTGCGCGCTGTTGGCGGTCATCTTCAGCCACGCGCCGACGCAAACGCTAAGCGCCTATACATCGCTCAACCTCAGCAGCGCGCTCGCCATCGGCGGCTTGTTCTATCTCGAGTTCGCTGTGCTGGGCTTGCCAAACAGCCTCGCGCGGCGCGCAGGCGCAGAATACGTGCAAGCTGCGCCATGGCTGGCAGCTGCCACACTGCTGCCGATTGTGCCGATGGTGCGCGCCACGGCGCGCAGCTTCGTCCTGATGTTCGACGGGCGCTACCGCGGACTGGTGTGGTCGCTGACCATTGCTTTGCTGCTGACAGTCGGTTTCCGCTTCACAGGCGACCTAGCTTTAGCGGCGCTGATCGGCGCGCAGTTCATGCTCACGCTGCTATGGTGGTGGACTGTGCAGCCATCTAATGGCAGCGGACGCTTTATCTTCGCTGCGCTCAACCTGCTGATCGCCGCGCTGATCTTCCTCGCGCTCTCGGCGGCTGACTATCTGACCTTTGAGTATGCTTTCGTGCGTGGCGTCGCCGAGCCGCTCGGCACGCTTTTGCGCGGCATGCGCGGCTTGGGATTGCTGGTGGCGATCAGCGCGGCGATCTTGGCAGCGCTGCCGCTGATCGTGGTGCGCAAGCGCGTGGCATGGCGCGGCGGCACGCTCGGCGAGACGCTCGGCGGCTTTGTCTTGAGCGCAATCGGCGTGATGCTGGCGCTCAGCCTGCCG
>JAGHYP010000277.1 GCA_017743585.1 Chloroflexota bacterium | reverse complement strand
ATGATCTGATCGGCGGCGTAATCGTGAGGCGGCACGCATTGAATGCGCTCAGGCTGATACTCGGTGATGTGCGCCTTGAGCGCTTCGCCGATGCTCGCCGCGCGGCGGTAATCCACAACGAAGCCGCGCGCCCGCAACAGCTCGGCATAGTGGCGCATGGCGGATAGGATGAAGATCAATTTCTGCGCGTGCCAAGCCCTGCTGCGCAAGTTCGATAGGCTCTCAACCATCAAGACGCGATCCGCGCCTTGCAAGGCGGGATGCTCAGCGTAGAGCTGCGTGCCAAAGATCAGGGCTGTGGTGCCAGCCATAAGCGAGTTCAGATCCTCTCAACCGCCGGTAGACAGATCATAGCTGAGGTGGCGGTCAGCCGCGCATCTTGGTTGCGCAGGCGCATATGACGACAAAAAACGAGCGCGGTAGCTGCTCGTTTTCTGTCGGTTGCGTGCTTTGAAGAGGCGCGGCTCAGCCTTGGCGCTGCTTGTGCTTCGGATTGACGGGGCAAATCACGTACAGGTAGCCGCGCCGACGCACGAAGCGGCACTTCGAGCACATCTTCCGCACTGATGGTCTGACCTTCATGGCGTCACCTCCGTGCTACCGCTACAAGTATACGCCACGCGCCGCCATTTGGCTATGGTGGAATTGACAACGCGCAAAGTGCGAAGCGCTATTGCACCCTAGACTTATCTGCACTATACTGGGCTTAAATGGGATAGGCGCTATAGCCGCTCGTCGCAGCGCGAATTATTGGGAGATTTTACGATTGCCAACTTACATGCCGCTTACTTCAATACTGGAATCGCCGAAGCCGCTGCTGATCCTGCATCCAAGCTATCGTAATCGGTACAGGCTTTTGCCTGAGCTCTTGGCGCAGCGCGCCGTGCCCATCTACCTGCTTGTGCAAGAACAAGCCACGACGTGGCAGCGGCTCTGGCAGTTGCTGGCGCAGGCGCTCAGCGAGCAAGCGGCTTGCGCGCTGCCTGAGCTGCCTCCCGGGGTCTCAGCTGAGGCAGCTGCAAAGCATCTTTGCACGCTGATAGCCGAACAGCCGCCGCATCTCTTCATCATAGATGCTGTTGATAACCTGCAATCCGCCTCGTGTAGCGCTTTCCTGACTGCGCTAGCCGAATATCTGCCCGCGCACAATAAGATTGTCTTGATCGGACGCGTGTGGCTGCCCGATCTGATCGCCGTGAGGGCGCACGCTGTCTGCTACCCGACTTCAGAGGCGGCGATGCTCTTCGACTACGCCAACTTGCCTGCTGATGGCGGTAGATTGGTGGAAGTCTACGCACAAGGCAGGGGGCGAGTCTTGGTGGATGGCGTGGAGATCGGCGACTGGGAAGGGCAGCTGCCGCGCGCGCTCTTCTACTTCTTCGTGGATCGCGGCATCGCCACGCGCAGTGAGATCTTCCAGAGCCTTTGGCCCGACCTCCCCGAGCGAGAGGCTACGAACGTCTTCCACGTCACCAAGCGGAAAATCCACGCGCTGCTCGGCTTCAATCTCATGGTCTATCAGGATGGCTACTATCGCGTCGCCCCTGAGATCGACCTGCGCTACGATGTGAGCCTATTCCTGACGCAAATTCAACAAAGCGAGGTCGCCGAGACCGAAGAGGCGATCGCGCTATTGGAGAACGCGGTTCGGCTATATCGCAAGGACTTTCTGGTCGGCTTGAACGCGGAGTGGGTCAGCGGGCGGCGCGCGGTGCTGCGCAATCAGCTGGCGGAAGCCTTCGGCGCGCTAGGGCGGCTCTACGAGCGCGTTGGGCGTCATATCCAAGCCATCAGCGCCTACGAACGCGCCCTAGCAATTCAGCCTCACCGCGAGGATTGGGCGCGTCCCCTGATGAATCTATACATCGTGTACAGGCAAGCTAGGCGCGGCATAGCGGTTTTTGAGCGCCTTGAACGCGCTCTGCAGAGACAGACGGGCAAGGTGAAGCTGGATAAACGGACGCAGGAGCTGGTCGCCAAGCTGCGGCGCTTGCGCTGAGAGGCTCAACGTGCGGCGGCGCGGTCATGCGCTACAATCTGGGCGTTCTGCGGCGGAGATTCCCTACAGCTGGAGCCTTTCCCGATGCCTGAGGCAACCATTCAACGCGAGAAGCTCGCGCAGGCTATCCAGATTCTGCGCGAGCAAGACGTGGACTGCTGGCTGACCTTCGTCCGCGAGACCGGACACAACGCCGATCCCGCGCTGCGCTTGATCTCAAACAGCGACGTGACATGGCACACGGCGCTGATCGTCACCCAAAAAGGCGAGCGCATCGCGATTGTCGGGCGCTATGAAGTGGAAAATTTCAAGCGCATGGGCTGCTGGGACGAGGTGATTGGCTACGATCAGAGCATTCAGCCTGCGCTGCTGAGCGTTTTGGATCGGCTTGCGCCGCGCCAAATCGCGCTGAACTATTCCGAGAGCGATACAGCGGCTGATGGGCTTTCGCACGGCATGTTCCTGACGTTGCAGCGCTACCTGCAAGGCAAGCCCTACGCGCTGATCTCAGCCGAGCGCGTGTTGAGCCGATTGCGCGGACGCAAAACGGCGACCGAGATCGCGCGCATCCGCGCCGCCGTGCGCCTGACCGAGCAGATCGTTGACGCAGTGACCGCTGCGCTCAAAGTTGGCATGACGGAGCGCCAGGTCGCCGATTTCATCCACGCTGAGATGCGCCGGCACGGCGTTTCGCCATCGTGGGATGCCGGGCATTGCCCGACGGTTACTTGTGGCGCTGAGTCGCCGGTCGGGCACGTCTCGCCTTCCGATCAACACGCCGTGAAGGCGGGCGAGCTGGTGCGAATCGATCTAGGCGTGGTGCTGGACGAGTACGTCTCAGACCTGCAGCGGGTGTGGTACATCCAGCCGCAAGGCGAGACGACGATCCCTGAGCCTGTGCGCCATGCGTTCGACTCAGTGCGCGCCGCAATCGAGGCGGCAGCGGCGGCGCTCAAGCCGGGCGTGCAAGGCTGGACGGTCGATGAAGCGGCGCGGCGCGCCATAGTTGAGCGCGGCTATCCCGAATATCAGCACGCGGTCGGGCATGGCATCGGTCGGACAGTGCATGACGGCGCGACCCTGCTCGGCCCGCGCTGGGAACGCTATGGCAACACGCCTTATGGCGTCGTCGAGGCGGGCAATTGCTTCACGCTCGAGCTGGGCGTGCATGTGCCGGGCTACGGCTTGGTCAGCCTTGAGGAAGACGTGCTGGTGACCGAGAGCGGCGTTGAGTGGCTCAGCACGCCGCAGACCGACCTGATCGTGGTCAAGGCGTGAGGCGCTCAGGGCAGGACGCGCTCAACGATTTGACCGCGCGCGCCGAGGACGCCTAAATCCACGCCATTCAACATAACGCGCACGCCTGCCGCATTGCCTGCTCGCAGCGCGATGCGCCTGCCGCGATATCGCAAGACAGTCTGCGGCGCAGGCATTCCCTCGTAGACAATCGCG
>JAGHYP010000276.1 GCA_017743585.1 Chloroflexota bacterium | reverse complement strand
CGCTTTATTGGGACTTCCTGGCGCGTCACGCTGAGAAGCTCGCCAAGAATCCTCGCATGGCGCCGATCCTGAGAGGGCTGGCGAAGCGCGACGATCTGCTTGCCATACGCGCGCGCGCTGAAGCGTTGCGCCGCGCTTGGGCAGCTCAATCGGCGGCTGATTTAGGCGCTGAAGCGTGAAGATCAGCGCGCGCGGCGAGGATTTGCTCTAGGCTGATGCCGTGCCGCCGCGCGATCTCGCGCGCATAGCTGCGTTTGTGCGGCATGCCGCGCAGGATCTGGAAAGTCGGCTGCCCCTCGCCGTCGGCGTTCAGGCGCACGCCTGCCACCAGGCTGAAGAGCGCGCTCGGGCCGTCAACTGCCGCGTGAATCTCAGGAATCCGATCGGGCAAATCCAAAAGATGTGTGGCGTAGATGGCGCGCACGCCGATGGCGCGCAGGCCGCACAGCACATCCTGCGCTAGGTACGTCGCTTCGCTGGCGACTGTGCTGGAGAGCGATTCGTTCATCAAGACCAAGCTGCGCGCCGTCGCGCGCAGGCAGATATGGCGCAAGCGCGCTGCTTCTTCTGCCAAGCGCCCCTGTTGCTGCGTCTCTGGCGTCGGGAAATGCGTGAAAATGGCGTCCACAGGGCTCAGCTGCGCGCTGCGCGCCGCGATCGGCAGGCCCGCCTGAAATAGCACGTGCGCTAGGCCGACCGCTTGTAGGTACGTCGTCTTGCCGCCGCTGTTTGGGCCTGTCAGGATGGCGATCCGACCTTGATCGTCGAATTGCACGTCGTTCGGCACGGGCACGACCTGCGGCTGCCGCAAGACCAAGTGCAGGCTGATCAAGCCCTCAACGCGCGTCAGGCGCGCATCGCTCGCCGCGATCTGCGGCCGCGTGAGCGGAATGCCGCGCTCGCGCAGCAGCTGCACAAGGCGCACAGCGGAGAGATAGAAGGCGAGCTCCTGCTCAAGATTGGCGAGCGGCGCCGCGCTGATGCGCACGTACTTGCTGAGCGAATGCGCTACAGGCTGCACCGCGCTGCTCACGATGCGCTCCAGATCTTGGAAGAGCGGCGAGAGCAAGCGATGGTGACGTTCCTCAGGCAGCGTATGCAGCGGCGCGATCGGCGATTCGTCGTTTGGGTCAGCGCGCTGACCGATTAATTTGGATAGGAACGAGCGTGGCTCGCCGAATGGCTGCTCGTTGATGCTGAGCAGCACGGCTGCGCTCGGCTGCAGCTGCGCATCGAGGTTCACGCCGATGGTCAGGCTCGCCAATTTTTGCAACGGACGCTGCAGGCTTGGCAGCTCCTCGCGCAGCGCGACGAAACTAGGATCGGCGGTCAGGCGCGCCAGCTGATCGCGCAAAGTGCGCAAGGCTACGGCGCGCAAAGCCGCTTTCTGCAGAGCCTCGTGCAGCAGCTGCGCAGTGCTGATGAACAGATCGAGCTCGGCAAGGCGATCCACTGTCTCTAGCAAAGGCGGAAGTTGCCGCTGGCCGAGCAGAGCGCGACCTTGCCGTAGCTCGGCAAGGCGCGGCAGCAACTGCTCAACGGCTTGGACGAGCGCCGCGTTCTCCAGAAAATCGTCCAGCACAGCTTGCCGCCAAGCGATGACTTCAGGATCGTCAGTGAGCGCGGTGAGGGTCTGGCGGATGAAAGCGGCGTAGCGCGGCCCGGCTGCGAAGGCGCCGATCAGATCGTCAAGGCGCAGGTCGCGCGCCCAAGCGGGCTCAGCCGTGACGGAGACGCGCTTGCCCTGCGGAAAAAGCAAGCTGAGCGGCGGAAAATCGGGCAACGTCCGCAGACGAGCCTTCACAACTATCCTCACAAGACAAGAAGACTGCTTCTCCTACAGCGTTTATAGCAGCTGATCGTTGGCTGCTGGAGCGCTCAGGGCGCTTTCATGTTTCGCGCGGCGAGCAGCCAATTGGCATCGGCAGCGCGGGCTCGGTCAGGCGCGCTGGCAGGCGCTGGACGGCGCCCCGAACGTCGCCGCATAGATCAAACACCTGATCGCGCACATTGCCGTCACCTCAAAATAGCTCTACAGCAGCGCCGTGAGCGCATTGCTTGAGCGTCTGCGCGGCGTGCGCTGCAAGCTCGCGCATGGCAGGCGAGAGCTAGCCCGCCTTCACGCCGATGCTGAGCGCCGCCGCAATGCCGACTGAGCTGCCATCATCAGGCGCGACCAGAAAGGCGCGGCACATGCCTTGCTCGTTCTGGCGGCAGACTGGCTGGCAGACGGATCGGGCGAATAGCGGGCGTGCGCGCCAGGCCGAGCAGATGCCACGCCGCCGCGCGCCCAGTTCACAAAGGCGCGCCTGCCGTCTTTGTGCAAGCGCAATGCCAACGCCTCGCCATCGAAGAGCGCCTTGCGCGCATGCAACCGCTCAAGCGCGCTCACGATGAGGCTCGGCTCGCCTTTCAGCACGCCGAGCTGTGCTATCGGATAGGCGGCCGTATAATTGCCTTCCGCTGAGAGCATCCCGTTGTCCTGCACAATGCCGTTGGCAGCGCGCGGCACAAAAGCGTGCCAGCCGCGCCTCAGACGCAAGCCATTTGGCACGGCGCTCTGGGCGCCGAAGCCGCGCGCCCGATCAGATCAGCAAGGCGCTCGTTTCAAGCCTGAACGAGTCGACCCTTCTCGCTGCAGCAAGATGAAGGCGAGCAGCACAAGCAACATCATCGTGAAAGCGGCCGCCAAGCCAGATTATACTCGCTGGAATACGCCAAAAAAGCCGCTTCGCAGAGCATCTTGTCGCGACCGACCAGCATCGAGCGCTCGCGGTAAGCATACCGCCTCAAGGAACGCCTTCGAGCACGTGCCGCGCGATGCAAAGCGCCCCCCGTTTTCTCCGACTTGGTAGCCCTACCTGCCTTTTGCTATACTTTTCCGCCGAGGCTACGCACGCACAACTTTGTGAGACGGTGCTTTCTACCTATTGAGCAGCCGTTCAAGCCGATTGCGCGTCTTATTGCATCACTTTCCTAAGGAGAACCTATGACCGATAAAGCCGCTGCGGCCGCCAAAGGCTTGCAAAACGTTATAGTTGGACAGACACGGCTCAGCCTGGTCAACGGCGCTGAAGGCAAGCTCATCTACGTTGGCTATAAGATCGAAGACCTTGCTGAACATGCCTGTTTTGAAGAAGTCATTTATCTCTTGTGGCACGGCGAGCTGCCCAACCGCCAGCAGCTAGACGCGATGCGTCAGGCGCTTTACGCCGAGATGCACCTGCCCGCCGCTGTGATGGGGATGCTCTATGCGTTTCCCAAGGACGCAACGCCAATGGCTGTGCTGCGCACGGCGGTCTCGATGTTGGCGCTCTACGATCCCAAGGCGGACGATAACAGCGTTGAGGAGAATCGGCGCAAGGCATTGCAGCTGACCGCCAAAGCGCCTGTCATCGTGGCGGCTTGGGAGCGCGCGCGGCATGGCAAAGAGCCGATCCCTGCCCGCCAAGATTACTCATTTGCCGAGAATTTCCTGTGGATGCTCAAAGC
>JAGHYP010000275.1 GCA_017743585.1 Chloroflexota bacterium | reverse complement strand
GGGCATGGCGCGTGCGCGGACTGAGCAAGCCATTTTCCTCTTGCTCAACGGTGAAGTTCCGCCTGACTAAGCCGAAGACGACGCGGTCAACGGCGGCGGCGCGGAATTCCTCGATCAGGTCTAAGACGAGCGAGGGCTTGCCGGGGCGGTCGGTGTGGATGAAGCCTGCGTAAGGGTCAAGGCCCGCCATGATGATGGCGCGCTCGATCTGGCTATAGAGGATGCCATAGCCGTAATTGAGCAAGCTATTGACGGGATCAGTGGCGCCGCGCCCCTCGCGCTTGAGCCAATTGTATTTGCTCGGCACAAGGCAGCGCGCCGCTTCCCAGTAGAGCTGCGCGGCGGCGGCCTCGGCGCCCAGGACGCTCTGGCGGATATCGTCCACAGTCCCTTCGCTCTGCTCAAGCGCGCTGAGCGCCTCTGAAGCTTGAAGGATCGCCTGCGCGGCGCTGTTCAGCGCGGCATGGCGCTCAGGGTTGCTTTTGGCGAAATTCTTGCCCAAGTAGCGCAGCGTGGCCGCCTGACTTCTGATCTTCGCCATGCCGATGGCGAGCGCGATGGATTTGCCGCGCCAATCGTAGTAGGCGAGCAGCTGCTCGCGGCGCGCCTCGATAGTGCTGATCAAATTGACAGCGTAGAGCGCGCCGTGAACCTCGCCATTGCCCCGCAAGAAGTAGATCGGGATGCCGCGCTCGCAGCATTCGGTCACGGCATCCGACGAGATGCTGACGCCGAGGCTGAGGATCAGCACCATCTCCAAGTGGATGAGCGGCACTTCCATCAGCACCTCGTTGCCCCTGCTCACGCGCAGGCGCTCGCTGTGCTTGCCGATGCGCACGCCGTACGAATCAGCGATCAACTGCGTGACATGTTTTGCCAAGGCAGCGCGTCCTTTCTTAGAATTTCAGCTCTCAGAGTTTCAGCTCTTGGAATTTCAGCGTAGCACGTACCAGCCATCGCCTTTCGCCGTGTTCTTGCCGACCTGCAGATAAGTTCCCCACAAGAGCCATTCGCGGAACGGCGCGAGATCGCCGCTGTAGGTCGCCTCGCCGATCAGTCCGCCGATCGGCGAGGTGCTGCCTGTGCGCCGCGAGTGGCTGACTGTGTCCAGCCATTGGGTGTTGTTCTGCGCCAGCCGGATGCGCTCGGCGCGCGCTAAGAGCTCGGCGCGGCGCTCAGGCGGCAGCGGGGCGAAGTCATCGCCATACGCGCTGCCGATCAGGTCGTAACGCTCGAGCAGGCGCGCCATCAGGACGTGAAAGAGCGGCACTTTCAGCAATTTGTGGTCGTGGATCAGGCGCGTGGGCGTGAGGAAGTGCACAGTGAGGCGCGAAGCGGGGAGCAGGGCGGCGCGCTGCGCGATCTGCTCGGCGGTGATGCCGTGCGGCGGAATCTGCACCTGATCGCCGTTCGGCGCCAGCAAAATTGTCTGGCTGCCATCTGCGCCGAGCAGGCTGATGTGATGCAAGCGGAAGCGTCCGCGCCCGAAGCCGATGCCGCGCCTGCCCATGTGCTGAAAAGCGTCCACGATGAGCGGGAGCAGCGCCAAAGTGCGCCTGCCGAAGAGCGTGATGCCAATGACGAAGTGCGACTCAGGCGGGTAGCGGCGCTCGCCGAGCGGCGGTCGCACGGCGAAGGCGCGTGGCACGTCTTTGCCGCGCGCGGCGCTCTGATCCTCACGCGCCATCAGCCAATGGATCGGGTCGCCCTCAAACTCTGGCACGCTGCGCTCGGTCATGGGCAGCGTATTGGCGTGTTCGCGCAACGCCTCATAGAGCGCGCCGCGCACTTGCGCGCCCGCCTGATCGCCAAAGGCGACTTCGTCAGTTGCCTCTAATACGAAACGCAACGGGTAGATCGTCAAACCTGACATAGCGCACACACCCTCTTAAGTCCGCAGACAATGTGCGTCTAGGATAGATTTTTGCGCGGCGCATTATGCGCCTCAGGCATAGGATAGCGCGTTCGACGCTCCAGGCGTGCGCGCTGATACGCAAAACGCGCCGTTCATCAGGGCGCGTTTGGAACGCCATTGTCTTCACAGCTAATTGCGCAGCGCTGTTGCGCCGCCATACTAGGCGAGTTATGCTCATCCTAGCGCAGCAGCGGCGTGTAGTTTATTGAATTGGTTGATTGCTTCCGCCTCGGATGATCGCACCGTCCGCATCTGGGGCGTCCCTGAGCGCTGAAGCGCGCCCAGTTCAGCCTTGTCAGGCGCGGCGGAGTGTGCTACACTCTGTCCTAGATTGAATTGGATTGGGGAGTGGCCAAGCGGCAAGGCAGCGGACTTTGAATCCGCGATTCGCAGGTTCGAATCCTGCCTCCCCAGCTCTGTGAAATCTGTCAGCTGCCGTGCGCCGCGATCTCCGCTAGAAGCTCGGCGCGGCTTGGCGCGTAGTTGCCCACGCGCCTGATCACGATGCTCGCCGCGAAGGTCGCCAAGCGCGCGGCTGTTGTCAGGTCAGCGCCCGCCAGAAGCGCCAAAGCGATGACTGCCACGACCGTATCACCTGCGCCGACTGTGTCGAAAACATCCTCAACTTGCGGCGCGGGCACGTGCCGCACGCCCGAGCAATCTGCCACAGTGATGCCATCCGCGCCGCGCGTCAGGCATATGCCGCGCTGTAGCTGCAGGCGCTCGAAGAGCTGCTGCGCCGCAGCGCCAAACTCGGCATGGCTGCGCAGCGGGCGTCCGAGCGCGCGCCGCGCCTCCTCAGCGTTGCACTTGACCACGTCGAAGCTGCTGTATTTATCGAGCTCGCCTTGCGCGTCTGCCACGCGCAGCGTCTGTTGCGCGCGCACGCACGCCACCACCTCAGGCGTCAGCAGGCCGTTCAGGTAGTCTGAGCAGATGATCGCGTGATACTGCTGCCCGCTCAGCTGCGCGTTGACGCGCCCCGCGATCTCAGCGCTGATCGGCGTCCGATCCACGCGATCTAAGCGCGCCACTTGCTGCGGGAAGCGCAAGCCGACCTGCGCCATGATGCGCGTCTTGGTCGTTGTCGGGCGCGTCGCGTCTACGATCAAGCCGTGCGTGCCAATCTGGCGCGCCGCCAAGAGCGCGTGCAGCGTCGCGCCGTTCTCATCAGCGCCGATCACGCCGATCTGATGCGCAAAGCTGCCCAGCGCCACCACGTTCGCCGCCGGGTTCGCCGCGCCGCCGGCGATCACCTCGCGCCGCTCGAATTCCAAAACCGGAATCGGCGCCTCGCGGCTGAGCCTGCTCGCTGTGCCGATCAGGTACTCATCCAAAATGACGTCGCCGACCACGGCGACCTGCCAATTCGCCAAGCGCTCGACCAACTCGCGCAACATCTCAGCCATAGCGACCGCCAATTCCTTCGAAGCCGCGCGGCGGACGCGAACCGCGCCACAGAACCGCCAGCACAAAGCACGGCAAGCGGCTCGCCATGCGCCGCCAGCGCCAAGGTTGCCTGAACAGGCGATACAGCCATTCCAAGCCGAGCCGCTGCAGCCAGCGCAGCGCGCGCCGCGCTGGCT
>JAGHYP010000274.1 GCA_017743585.1 Chloroflexota bacterium | reverse complement strand
GCGTAATCTTCAACGAGGATCGCAGCGTTGGCGTTGTTTTCAACGGCGAGATTTATAACTATCGCGCCCTGCGCGCCGAGCTAGAGCAGCGCGGGCATCGTTTTGCCACGCGGACAGATACCGAAGTGCTTGTGCATGGCTATGAAGAGTGGCACATGCAGCTGCTGGAGCGGCTGCGCGGCATGTTCGCCTTTGCAGTGTGGGATGGGGAACAGCTCTTGCTGGCGCGCGACCGACTGGGCGAGAAGCCGCTCTACTACGCGCAGTGGGGCGGCGATTTTTATTTCGCCTCTGAGCTGAAGGCGCTGCTGCGCAGCCCGAAGGCGAGCCGTCGCCTTGATCAGCGGGCGCTGCTGTGCTACATGACGCTGGGCTACGCGCCGCCGCCACTGACGCCTTTTGGGGATATCTGCAAGCTGGTCGCCGGCGAGTATCTGGTGGTCACGGCGCAGGGGGTGCGCAAAGGACGCTATTGGCAAGCGCCCATGGCAGATGGGCGGCGTCCGATGGCGTACGCTGAGGCGGTGCAGGGCGTGCGCCGCGCGCTTGAGGAAGCGGTCGCCAATTGTTTGATCAGCGATGTGCCGGTCGGCGTCTTCCTGAGCGGCGGCTTGGATTCGAGCATCACAACGGCGCTGGCGGCGCGCCAATTGGGGGCGCAACTGCACACGTTCACGGTCGGCTACGATTTCCCTGCAGGCAGCAAAGAGGATCTGAAGTTCAACGTGGATGCGCGCTACGCGAGGTTGCTGGCAGAGCGGCTCGGCACGCAGCATCACGAGATTCGCATCGCGCAAGGGCGCCT
This sequence comes from Chloroflexota bacterium, assembly GCA_017743585.1. Lineage (GTDB taxonomy): Bacteria > Chloroflexota > Anaerolineae > Aggregatilineales > UBA2796 > CP2-2F. The sequence continues at coordinate 2,768 of JAGHYP010000274.1, read as the reverse complement.
GGCGGAGCTGCTGCCGAGCCTGGTCTACAGCGCCGATGAGCCGATCGGTCAGCCTGCCATGATCCAAGTGGCGCACGTGGCGGCGCTGGCGCGGCAGTGCGGCGTGCCCGTGCTGCTGAGCGGCGAGGCGAGCGATGAGCTGTTCTTCGGCTACGAGTACTACCGTTCGGATTATCGGCTTGCGCAGTACTTGAAATTGCCCGCGCCGTTGCGCCAGCGCGCGCTGAATCCGCTGCTTGAGCGCCTGCCGGCTCGCTTCAGAGCGCTGCACAATCTGGCGCGGCGCGCGCAGCTGAGCGCGCCCCTCGCGCGCTACCTGACTTGGACGCAGCTGACCTCGCCTGAGCGCTATAACAGCCTGTTGCGCAATCCGCAGCGCGATAGCGTGCTGCACTGGGAAGTTCTGACCGCGCTGATCGAGCCATGGCTGATGGCGCCGGGCGCGGCGTCTTTCACGCAGCGCATTCCATACGCCGATTTGAATCTGAACGTGCCTGAGGGCATCAACATGCGGCTGGATAAGCTGAGCATGGCGCTGAGCATCGAGCCGCGCTCGCCTTTTCAGGATCACCTGCTCGCCGAGCTGGCGTTGAGCTTGCCGCTGAGCTATAAGCTGGGCGTGCGGCGCACAAAAATCGTCCTGCGCGACGCTGCGCGCGACCTGCTGCCTGAGGCGATCTTGAGGCGACCGAAGTGGGGCTTCTTCGCGCCGATCTCGAAGTGGCTGCGGGGCGCGCTGCGCCCGCTGGTGGAGCGCTTCCTGGCGCCTGAGAACGTGGCGGCGGTCGGCATCTTCAAGCCTGAGGCAGTCCGAGAAGTGGTCGAGGCGCACTACGCGGAGCGGCGCTACGAGATGTGGACGCTCTGGAGCTTGCTGACCTTCCACATCTGGCATGCGCTGCACGTGAGCCAGACGCTGGCGCCGCCTGAACGGCTGACTTTCAGCGACTTCGCGCAGGGCTAGGGATTGCGCAGGCTGCTCAGCACCTCTAGCACAGCTTGGGCAGGCACATCATCGCGAATTTCGGGCTGAGCGACGCCGCGCAGCAGGATGAAGCGCAGGGTATGGCCGCGGCGCTTTTTATCAGTGCTCATGGCGGCGCACATCTCGCTTGGCTCGAAGTTGCAGCGCGTGGGCAAGCCGATGGCGGCGATCAGGCGCTCGACGCGCTCGGGCAGTTCGGCGCTGCAGGCGCCAACTGCGTACGAAAGGTGCGCCGCCGCCACAAGACCGAAGCCAACCGCCTCGCCATGCCGCCAAGTGTAGCCGCTCACTCTCTCAACAGCGTGCGCAAAGGTATGCCCCAAGTTCAGCTCAGCGCGGATACCTTGCTCATACGGATCGCGCTGCACGTAGTCCACTTTGATCTGAATCGCGCGCCGCAAGATTTCGATAAACGCAGCGTTCTCGCGCCGATAGTGCGCCGCATCCAAAAGCGATTCATCGCGCAGCAAGCCCGCCTTGACGATCTCAGCCGCGCCACATCTCCACTCGATATCGGGCAGGGTGAGCAGCGAGGTCGGATCAACGGCGACGAAAGCGGGCTGTTTGAAGGCGCCGATCAGATTCTTGCCTTGCGGCAAATCCACGCCGACCTTGCCGCCGATGCTGGCATCAACCATTGCCAAGAGACTGGTCGGCGCTTGCACAAGGGCGATGCCGCGCAGGTACGTGGCGGCGACAAAGCCCGCTAGGTCGCCGACGACGCCGCCACCGAGCGCGATCAGCACACCGCGCCGATCCACGCCGAGCGCCAAGAGTTGATCGTAGACCATGCGCACGGTCTCCAGCGTTTTGAATTGCTCGCCATCGGGGATGCTGATCAGCGCGGCGTCCAGCGCGGCCGCCAGCGGCTCGCCATAGAGCGGCGCCAGAGTCTGATTGGTGACGACGATCGGTCTGCCGCGCAAGTTGTGCAGCTGCAAGAGCGTGCCGAGCGTCTTGAGCGCGCCCGCGCCGATGTAGATCGGGTAGCTGCCGTCAGGCGCGCGCACTTCAACGCGCTCAAGCGCAGGCATGGCGCTGATGGTCACAACAAACTCTCCTGCACGCTTCTGCCTTCCTTGATGTGACGCGCCGCGACCAAAATGTCGTGCGCGCTCTGCCGCGCGCTGAGCGTCTCAGCGCCGAGCATCTCGGCGATCTCATCCACGCGCGCCCGATCGTTCAGCTCGGCGATCACGGCGACCGTGCGACCGCCGCTGTGGCGCTTGCTGACCCTGAAATGCCGATCGGCGAAGCCCGCGATGTGCGCCAAGTGCGTCACGCACAGCACTTGATGCCTATCTGAGAGCTTCCACAGCTTGTGACCGACCACGCTGCCGAGCCTGCCGCCAATGCCTTGATCGATCTCGTCGAAGATGAGCGTTGGCGTCTGGTCAGCGTGCGATAGCACCGTCTTGAGCGCCAGCATAATGCGCGCCGTCTCGCCGCCGCTGGCGACCTTTGCCAGAGGGCGCAACGGCTCGCCGCGATTGGCGGCCAGCATGAACTCGACCACGTCAATCCCTGTGGCGTCAAATTTCAGGCGGCGCTCGCCGACGAAGCAGCCGTTGGGATCTTCTTCTTGGCGCAGCACGACTTCGAAGCGCGCGTCGTCCATGCGCAGTTCGCTCAGCTCGCGCTCCACAGCTCGGCTCAGCTTCTGAGCAGCCTGCAAGCGTGCCGCGCTGATCTGCGCCGCGCGCTCGCCGATGACTCGCAAGAGCGCCTCTTCCTGAGCGCGCAGCTCGGCAAGGCGCGCTTGGCTATTGGTGAGGTGCTGTAG
>JAGHYP010000273.1 GCA_017743585.1 Chloroflexota bacterium | reverse complement strand
GAGGCAGCCATTGAAACCTGCAAGGCGTTCCAAGACTTTCTTGGCAAGCTGCAAGATGCTAAGGTGGCAGCGCATCTGAGCGCGACCTACCTGCCCGACCTACAGCGCGGCAAGCGCGCCCTTGAGCGCTATTTGGCAGCGCGCCAAGCCGAGCAAACGCGCCTGCGCGAGACACTCCTAGCGCAGTGGTCTGCTTTCAGCGCGCAAAATGTGCGCGAAGCGCTTGCGCTGGCAGTGGCGGCGCTCTGACGTCCAGAAGCGCACGCGAATCTTCAGCTGAACAAGCCGAAGCTCGTCGCCATTCCGCAGCGCTCGCTGTCTGGAATCAGGCGATATCTATTCAGGAAAAGTCTTATTCGTGCTGCTCAGATCGCAGATCAGGTTGCCACGCCGCTTCAGCTGCGTGTGGCGGCGCGAGGAATGCGTCTCTTCACAGCGTGAAGCGTTGAGGTTATTGCCCGAAGTCGCTGACAACTACCTGCGCGCAAGGTGCGCCCTGCATGGACCGTTATTGAACTGTATGCTCTGTCCTCCCGAGAGCGCGGTATACTCCGAGAAAAACTAGAACAGGCTTTTCGAGCCTTTACAGGCAGAAAAGAATAGGAGAACTTCAGCATTATGGTTGCTCAAGCCGTTCCCCCCGTTCTGCAAACTACTGATCCAACCTACCAGACCGCGCTCCAGCAGTATGACCGTGCCGTCAAATATCTGCCCAACCTGCCCAGCGGTGTGATTGAGTTCTTAAAGTGGCCTCGCCGCGAGCTGACGGTTCACTTTCCTGCGCGCATGGAAAACGGCGAGGTGCGAATCTTCACAGGCTATCGCGTCCATCATAACACTGTGCTTGGGCCATCCAAAGGCGGCATCCGCTACAGCTTGCACCTCAATCTGGATGAAGTGCGCGCGCTAGCGATGTGGATGACGTGGAAGTGCGCGCTCGTCAACTTGCCATATGGCGGCGCCAAGGGCGGCGTCGTGGTCGATCCGCGCCAGCACACTGCTAAGGAGCTAGAAGCCATCACACGGCGCTTCACCTCTGAGATCATCTTGCTGATCGGCCCGAAGATCGATATCCCGGCGCCTGATATGGGCACCAATGCGCAGATCATGGCGTGGATGATGGATACCTACAGCATGACGGTAGGCTACTCCGTGCCAGCTGTGGTGACAGGCAAGCCGTTGAACATCGGCGGCTCCCTCGGGCGCGAGGAGGCAACCGGACGCGGCGTGATTGTCTGCATGTTGGAAGCATTGCGCCAAAAAGGCTACACCAAGAGCCCGCCTGACATCTCAGTCGTGGTGCAGGGCTTCGGCAACGTCGGCTCGCACGCGGCGCGGCGCGCGCACGAGCTTGGCTTCAAGGTGATCGCCGTTAGCGACCTGAGCGGCGGCTATTACAACAGCAAAGGGCTGAACATCCCTGAAATGTACGCTTATGCGCGCCAGAATCGCACGTTAGCAGGCTACAAAGGCGAGGCAGAACGGATCACAAACGCCGAGCTGCTGGAACTGCCCTGCGACGTGCTGATTCCAGCGGCGATGGAGGGTCAGCTGACGGCCGAGAACGCGCCGCGCGTCAGGGCGCAGCTGATCGTCGAAGGCGCCAACGGGCCGACCACGCCCGAAGCCGACGATATCTTCGACGATCGCGGCATCCTCGTCGTGCCGGATATCCTCGCCAACGCAGGCGGCGTGACGGTCTCGTACTTTGAGTGGGTGCAGGGCTTGCAGGAGTTCTTCTGGGACGAGGATGAGGTCTATCGTCGTCTAGAGCGCGTCCTTGTGCGCGCTTACGATGAAGTGGTGACCACTGCTGAGCGCTTCGGCGTGAACATGCGGACTGCGGCTAACATCACAGCCATCAACCGCGTGGCGCAAGCGATGATCACGCGCGGCTTCTATCCCTGATTTCTATCCCTGATCCGAGCTGCACTCGGCAAGTTGCGCGCGCCGGCGGCGTCCTGAGCGTCGCTGGCGCTGCGTTTGCATGGCAAGCGCGCGCGCGATATGCTCAAAAGCGATGCCGCACAGCACAACACCGCTCACCTTCCGCGAAACCTATCGGGGATAGGTCGGATGCACATTCACACTGTAATCTACACTGACCGCTTGCCTGAAGTCGAGACGTTTTACCGCCGCGCCTTCCCAAACGCTGCTTTTGAGGCGCAAGACGGCATGTTCACCCTTCGCTGGGCATCGAATGGCTGGCTGCACTTCGTGCGCTCCGATGCCGATCATCCGCCTAGCGCGGCCGTGCTGATGCGCCTACAGTTGCCGCACACCGATCTTGAGCATGAGCGGCTGACGGCGCTTGGCATCCCGTGCGGCGCGCTGACGGTAGAATCTTGGGGCAATTGGTACGGTCAAAACGTCCGCTATTTCGAAGTGGTCGATCCTGCAGGCACGCGCCTGCACTTCTACGAGCCGCACTTCGGCGAGAAACGTCAGCTGATGACGACAGGCGACGGCACTGATACGCGCAAGGTGCATCAGCACGGTTGAGCGATGCGCTTTGCAGCGAAAGTTGCCCTGATCCTCTGCCTCGTCGCCTCAGCAGGGCTGCCGAGCGCGCCGAGCGCTGCACAAGATCAACAAGATGTAGCCGTCCGCTTGGTGCTGCCGCCTTTCGGCACGCTCGATCCTGGGGCGCTCGCGCCGACCGATCAGAGCGGACGCGATCTGGTCGAGAACCTGTTCGCAGGCTTGACGCGCTACGATCCGCTCACCAATCAAATCCTGCCCGCGCTTGCGCAGTCGTGGTCGGTGAGCGATGACGGCTTGGAATGGACGTTCGAGCTGCGCGAAGACGCGCAGTGGGTGCGCGTTCAAAACGGCGCCGTTGTGCCAGTCCGACCGATCGTGGCAGGCGATTTCCTGTTCGGCTTGCGGCGCGCCTGCGATGCAGCGCCGCCTAATCCAATCGCCAGAGCAGTGTTTGTCATCCGCGGCTGCCGCAAAATCGCCACCACCAATCCGCTCTTGATAGATGACCTATTCATCGCGCGCGAACTCGGCGTGCGCGTGGTCAATCCGCGCACACTGGCGTTGCGCCTTGAGTTTCCGATGCCGATGTTGCCGTCCTTGCTGGCATTGCCTGAGTTCCGTCCTGTGCCGCGCGAGTCGGTCAACTCAGCGGCTGAAGACGGCGACTGGGCAGTGCCGGGCGTTATGCTCTCCAGCGGCGCTTATGCGCTGGCGGCGCGCGATGCCGAGAGTTTGACGTTGCTGCGCAATCCATTCTGGAGCGATCAAACGGGCAATGTGACGCAAGTGACGGTCACTTTCGCAGCGCCTAAGGCGATCCCTGCGCTATTCGCGACACAAGATGCTGATTTTGCGCGCCTTGACCGGGACGGCGCAGCGCAGCTTGCGGCGAGCGCGCCGCAGGCGCTGATCAGCGCGCCGAGCGCGGCCGTTGTCATGCTCGGCTTTGCCACAGAACGCCCTGTGATCATGCGCAACGGACTGCGGCGCGCCCTGGCGCTCTCCATTGATCGCAACGCCCTCGCTGAGCGCATCGGCGCTGCGCTGCCGACGTGGCGCTTGACCACGCCTGCCGTTGCTGACGTGTTGATAAAGCC
>JAGHYP010000011.1 GCA_017743585.1 Chloroflexota bacterium | reverse complement strand
AGATGTGTATAAGAGACAGGCGCTGAAGAGCGCGCTGCCAACGTGCTGAGCCTGCGCGACATGCGCCGCGCCGTGCAGCTGCGCCTGAGCCTTGACGACGCTATTGCCTACATACAAGCCTACATACAAGGAAGGGCGGGCCATGCCTGAGCCGCGCATCAGCCTCGCCCTGCCCAGCAAAGGCGCGCTCGCCGAGCCGACCCTCGAGTTCCTCAAGGCGTGCGATCTGAAGGTCGCCAAATCGAATCCGCGTCAGTATGTAGCGCACATCGCAGCCTTGCCGCAGCTGGATGTGTTGTTTCAGCGCGTGACGGATATCGTCTACAAGGTTGCGGACGGCACGCTCGATATGGGCATCACGGGCTTGGACGTAGTCTACGAAGCGGCGAGCGAGAGCGACGCCGTGACCATCATCCACGAGGACTTGCGCTACGGCGAGTGTCAGTTGGTGCTGGCAGTGCCTGAGGCGTGGATCGACGTGGAGACCATGTCAGACCTCGCTGATGTTGCGCTTGATTTTCGAGAGAGCAAGCGGCGCAATCTGCGCGTCGCGACCAAGTTCACCAATCTGGCGCGGCGCTTTTTGCATCAGCACGGCATCTTTCACTTCACGCTGGTGGAAGCCGAAGGCGCGATAGAAGCGGCGCCGACGCTCGGCTACGCAGACGTGGTGGTTGACCTGAGCGCAACCGGCACGACGCTGCGCGAGAATCACCTCAAGCCGCTTGCGGACGGCGTGCTGCTCGAATCGACCGCCTGCCTGATCGCCAACACGCGCCGCCTGCGCGAGTCGCCGCTGCTGCTGGAGACAGCACGCACCCTGCTGGAGGTCTTCGACGCGACGCTCAGCGCTCAGAATTACTATCAAGTGACGGTCAACATCCGCGGCGATGACGCTGAGGCAGTCGCGCACGCAGTCGCATCCAACCCGATCACGCGCGGCCTGCAGGGCCCGACAGTCGCGCCGATCTACGCCCCGCATCTCGCTGAACGTTGGTTCAGCGCCGCGATCATCGTCCACAAAAAGCATCTTCTGGCGGCGATAGCGCATTTGCGCAGCATCGGCGGCGCACAGGCGACCGTCGTCCCGTTGCGCTACCTCTTCCTGCCGCAATCGCCTAGCTATCAGCGCCTGCTGGAAAAGCTGGGCAAGGCGCAAGCGCAGCCTGAGGAACGTCGCTGATTGGGAAGATCGGCTTAACGCGCCGTTCGCTCGCCGAGCGTGCGCTTCGGCGCCTGCAGAAGGCGGCTGAAGGTCACAAACGCTCGGCGACGCGCAGCTTGGCGCTGCGGCTGCGCGGATTGGCGGCGACCTCGGCCTCGGTCGCTGTGATCGGCTTGCGCGTGAGCAGCCGTAGCCGTGCAACGTGTCCGCATGTGCAGCGCGGCTGGCGCGGCGGACAGAGGCAATCGGCGCTCTCGCGCGCGAAAAAGCGCTTGACGATCCGATCTTCCAAGCTGTGAAAGCTGATGATCGCCACTCTGCCGCCTCGCCGCAACAGCGCGAGCGTTTGCGGCAGGACGCGCTCTAACGCGCCAAGTTCATCGTTCACTGCGATGCGCAACGCTTGAAAGGTGCGCGTGGCGGGATGGATTCTCTCGCGGCGCGGCAAGGTGCGCTCGATCACAGCTGCCAATTGGCGCGTCGTGCGCAGCGGGCGCGCTGCCACAATCGCGCGCGCCAGACGGCGGCTCTCGCGCTCTTCGCCGTAGGTGTAGAGCAGGTCGGCGAGCGCCTCAACGCTCAGGGTGTTGAGCAAGTCGGCGGCGCTCGGCACATCTGGGCGCGGGTCGTAGCGCATATCGAGCGGCGCGTCGGCGCGGAAGCTGAAGCCGCGCTCAGGATCGTCTACGTGCATCGAGGCGATGCCGAGATCGAGCAAGATCCCATCCACGGGCGCAAAAGCGTGCTGCGCGGCGAGCGCTTCCATCTGGTCGTAATTGGCGTGCGCGAAGATGACGCGCTCTGCGAAGGGGGCGAGGCGCGCTTGCGCGATTGCCAACGAGCGCGGGTCGCGATCGATGCCGAGCAAGCGCGCGCGCGGCGCCGCGCGCAACAACGCGGCAGCATGCCCACCTGCGCCGAGCGTGCCGTCAATGAAGCGCCCCTCGGGCAGCGCGCGCGCCTGAAGCGCCTCGAGCACCTCGGCCAGCAAGACGGGCTGATGTGGCGCCGGCTCAAGCTCAGACGAAGTAGCTGCGGCAAGCATCATCTATCAACTGCAGAGTGAACGTGAGCGGCCTGCCTTCGTACTCGCGCTTTCATGTGATTACAGCGCAAGAGAACGCTATCTACTAATCTGAGTAAGCTTGGAAAGGCTTGTTAGCCATCAGATAGCACACAGACATTGCTGCGATGCGCATCAGAGCGGAATGTTGCCATGCTTCTTAGGCGGGTTGCTATCGCGCTTATTCTGAAAGGCATTCAGGGCGTTGATCAGGCGCGGGCGGGTCTCGCTGGGCATGATCACGTCATCAATGTAGCCGCGGCCAGCTGCCACATAGGGGTTGGCGAATTTCTCGCGGTACATGGCGACCAGCTCGGCTTTTTTGGCGACGGGGTCTTCGGCTTCAGCCAGCTCGCGGCGGAAGATGATGCTGACTGCGCCCTCAGGGCCCATCACAGCGATCTCAGCTGTGGGCCACGCCAAGTTCAGGTCGCCGCGGATGTGCTTGCTGCCCATCACATCGTACGCGCCGCCATACGCCTTGCGCGTGATGACGGTCAGCTTCGGCACGGTCGCTTCGCAGTAGGCGTAGAGCAGCTTCGCGCCAGCGCGGATGATGCCGCCATGCTCTTGCTTGATGCCGGGCATGAAGCCTGGCACGTCTTCAAAGGTGATCAGCGGGATGTTGAAGCAATCGCAGAAGCGGATGAAGCGCGCTGCTTTCTCGCTGGCGCTAATATCTAAGACGCCCGCCAATACCATCGGCTGATTCGCCACGATGCCGACGCTATAGCCGCCTAGCCGCGCAAAGCCGACCACAATGTTTGGCGCGAAATGCTCGTGAATCTCGAAGAACTGCCCATCATCCACGATCATGCGGATGACTTCTTTGATGTCATACGGTTTGTTTGGGTTATCTGGGATGATCTCGTCCAGACGGGGGTCGCAGCGCAGCGGATCGTCCTTCGGCGGCTTGAAGGGCGGGTCTTCCATGTTGTTCTGTGGCAGATAGGTCAGCAGCTCGCGGATCAGGAACATGCAATCCGCTTCGCTCTCGGCAGCCACGTGGCACACGCCGCTGATCGTGCTGTGAACGGACGCGCCGCCTAGCTCTTCAAAGCTGACCTCTTCGTGCGTCACTGATTTCACCACGTCGGGGCCGGTCACAAACATGTAGGACGTGTTCTTGACCATAAAGATGAAATCGGTGAGCGCGGGCGAGTAGACTGCGCCGCCGGCGCACGGCCCGAGAATGGCGCTGATCTGTGGGATCAAGCCGCTCGCCAGCGTGTTGCGCAGGAAGATATCGGCGTAGCCGCCTAAGCTGACCACGCCCTCTTGAATGCGCGCGCCGCCGCTATCGTTCAAGCCGATCACAGGCGCGCCGTTCTTCATCGCCATCTCCATGATCTTGACGATCTTCGCCGCGTGGACTTCTGAGAGCGAGCCGCCGAAGACTGTGAAATCTTGCGAGTAGACGTACACCAAGCGCCCGTTGATTGTCCCCCAGCCTGTGACGACGCTATCGCCGAGAATTTGGTTCTCAGGTCTATCCATGCCGAAGTCGCGCGCGCGCTGCACAACGAAGGCGTCCAGCTCGCGGAAGCTGCCAGGATCGAGTAGCAAGTCAAGGCGCTCGCGAGCGGTCAGCTTCCCTGCTTGGTGCTGCTTGGCGATCCGCTCCAGGCCGCCGCCGGCTTGGCTGCGCGCGCGCATCTGTTGAAGCAATGCGTATTTCTCCGCCTTGGGCGTATCAGTCATGATGCGTGTCCTTGAAAAGGTATAAAGGTTATAGTGGTATAGCTGGTTCGAGTGGCTTTGCTATTTTAACCGATGTGGAGATTCCTGAGAAAAGAACACGCATCAGCGCGCCATGTTACGCTCTCCGCTCATGCTCGGTCACAGGATGTGCTGAATATGGCTGTGAATATCTTCTACCAGCCTTTGAAAGCCTTGGCTAGGCGTGACATGTCGCAGCTGATCCCAATTCACGCCTCTGGCGTTCAACTCACGCCAATCCAGAAAATACAGCTGACGGTTGTCGTTGGCTGTGACAAGTTTTCTATCCATCAAGTACTGCAGGATCGCTTGACGCATCGGCGACCTGCCGACGACGACGTTATCTATGTACTTTGTGTGGCGCGCGAACGCTCCTTTGTCGTTTTTCCTGAAGAACGAGAGAATGCTGCGCAACGCGGCCGCAATTCGCTCCACGCCATTCTGCGGACTTCTGGCGGCGCCTCTGCGATACTCGCTCCATGGATAGCCGAGCGGCTGCGAGAAGACCAAGAAACGATCCTTGTTGTTGCAGTTGATGGTGAGCGCAGGCGGATATACGATATCAGGGCTTTCCAGCGCGACGAACTGTTCATCTGTGTAGCTGCGAACGACGAGCGCGTTCGCCCTTATAGTGATCCTGCGCGCTATCAGGCTGCAATCGGATAGCTCGAAGTCGTTTTCGCAGCCTAAAACGACCTCGCCTTCGGTCTCAATGCGGACGTTGGTGAGTTGCCGTGCGAAGAAAATTGCCGTCCCGTTCAGCAGTGTGCAGTCTATTGTCTCATCGCCTGCGCGATCAGTGATGATAAACTTGTGCCCATCTTCGTCAGGCACGATATCCGCCGAGAACTGACCTTTGACCGCTCTTGAAGCGACTGACTCGTACAGATAGCCTGCTACATCGGCAGGCACCTTTCGATCCTTCATAAACAGGTACAGCTCTGCGAAGAGCGGCGAGAGGATGTATGGCTTGCCGTTAGGCGTCCTATCCAGCTCTTCCTTCACGCGCTCGCAGAAATCCGGCTCGTCTAAAAGCCGCGCAAAAGCGTATTCTTCGAAGGCTGGACCTGCGAACCTGTTATCAAGCAAGAATGGATGCTGCGGCAAGAAGCTGCGCAGGGTGTCTACATAGTCGCTGAGGCACCCATCAGGTATCGCGCTTGTGTGTAGAGCTGGGGTGTAGGCATCTTGCCTGCGCGTGTACAGAAAAAGGCGTTTGAGCTGCTCGGCGGGCGTGTAGATTCGCTGCCAATCTTCTTCGCGAATGCGATATACGTCAGGATTGTTCTTCAAGCGCTCGCGCAGGCGATCAACTAACTTACCTTGCTCGCGTTCCAGAAGCGACTCGATGATCTCGCACACCAGCTGCGCGCCGTTTCTGGCGCTGAAGTGTGCAATCACTTCCATGTAGTTGCGGTGCTCAGACAAGAAATTGGCGATTGCCTGCAGCACAGGCGCATAGCCTAAGAAAGAGCGCACTCTATGGTCTTGCCAGTACCTGCCAAAGTCTCTCTCGTCGTGCCGCTCTTCGGAAAGTGTCCTGTAAAATTTTTCGAAGACGGCCTGTATGGCTTGCTTGAGCGCAGGCGGCGTCCCACGGCCGCGCGCGCTGATGAAGTGCCTAATGAAATCCTCTGCTTGGTTCTCGACAAAATAGTCAATCCGGTAGCTGAGGCAGCATCTTGTGTTATTCTGCGTCAAGTCGTCCAAATACCACTTAATGTACTGAGCTGTGTCGTTGCGTGCAATGAGAACGATACAGGTCTGTGCAGCATCTTTAACAAAGCCATAGATTTCGCTCAAGAATATCTCAACGCGCTGCCATCCCGAGGCGATCTCAGCTTCGTCAAGCGCATCTAATACAAAAAGGATGCGACCATTTCTCAAATCATCAAACAGCGCGGGCAGCGCATTGATGCTGAAGGACTCCGCTAAAGTGCCGCGAAAAGTGTTCGTGCCAAGCGTCAGCCGCGAGACATCCCAGACATGAGCACCCTTCTCATACGCGATATACCTCGCCAAAGCAGATTTGCCCATAGCGCCAACAGCAGAGATGATGACGAACGGCGGTCGAGCGCCGTCAGGTGGCGCGTCTTCCTTGAGCAAAGGTGCGCGCACGTACATCTTAGCGCTGTGTTCTGTTGGGCAATAGATGGCAGCGCTGTGGTTGGGTTCAAGCGCTGCCGAAGTGCCTCTGGGTAGCATCTCAAGCAGTTTATTTAGCTCGGACATAAGCGATCACCCCGTCATGCGTGATGAATGTGCCACTGAAGTTACACTGTTTTTCTCAGTTAGGCAAGCGCATTGCGCAAGCAGTTGGCCTGTTTGCCAAGCCGCTATGATAATCGCATATACCAACATGGAATACCCACGCCGCTGTGCGCGAAGCCATAGCGCTCATACAGCCGACGCGAGCGCAAGTTGCTAGCTTGCGTGTTCACGCTTGCCGCCAGCACGCCGCGCGTGACGAAGCTGCCCAGCAGCTCGCTCAGCAGCGCACTGCCGACCCCCCTGCCTTGTGCCTCAGGCAGGACTGCCAAACGCGCCAGATGCACGCTCTCGCCGTGCAACGTGCTGATCTGATAGCCGAGCGCGCGTCCATCTTGCTCGGCAAATGTGAAGCTGGCTGCTGAGCGCGCCGCTTGCCGCACTGAGCTTTCATCTAACGCCCACAGCGGCAGAAAAGCGGCGCGGTCAATGGCAGCGGCAGTAGATGCCTCGTGCGTCTGCGCATGGCGAACGCGCAGGTCTGGGCGCGGCGAGGCAGGCACTTCAAAACTGCGCCGCCGCAAGGTGATGATATCTTCAATGTGCGTGAAACCATATTTTGCCAGCAGGTCGCCCACCCAATCATGGAGCGCCAGAGCTGCCAGCTCTGCGCACTTGAGCGCGATCAGGCGCAGGCGCAGCGCACGCCATAGCGCAGCGAAGATATCTGCGCCAAGCGCGTCAGCAGCCGACCCTGCGCGCAGCGCGATCAGGCGCAACCATGCCGCGCCGCTCTGGGGCGGCGTGGAGGCAATTGCGCCGACCACGCGCTCCCCTTGCAGGGCGAGATAGATCGGTACTTCGGCGTGCGCAATCCACTCTTCCACGCCGTACCAATCGAGATGGACGTGCAGCCATGTTGCTGAGCCGTTCACAAGCGCCAGCAAATCGCGCCGAAAGCGACGCGCATACGGCACGACCTCAACGCCCAGCTCGACCATCGCCCAGCTCAGCCCGACCAATCGCGCAGATATAAGAAATCATGACCAACACTGCGCCGGCTCAGCTTCGCCACGTTTGGCATGGTGCGCTTGAAGTGGTTCATCCGCACGCGCCGCCAGACGCGCTCCACGAACGCCAAGTCAAAGCCCTGCGCAGCCGCTTCCTCGACCGTGTAGCGTCCGTCCACCAGCAAGTAGAGCAGACGATCTACCTCATCGTAGGTATAGCCCAACTCGCCTTCATCGGTCTGCCCTGCCCACAGATCGGCAGATGGCGCTTTATCAAGGATGCTTTGCGGCACGCCGAGCGCACGCGCCAACTGGCGCACTTGCGTTTTGTACAAATCTCCGATCGGTTGTAGTGCGGCAGCGCTATCCCCGAAGAGCGTTGAATATCCCAGCAGCACCTCTGTCTTGTTGCTTGTGCCGATCACAAGGCCGCGCCACGCCGCCGACTGATCGTACAGCACAATCATCCGCTGCCGCGCCATGATGTTGCCCTTGCGCACGCTATCCATCTCTGGAAACAGATCAATCAGCGGCTGCACCATTGGCGTGATCTCGATGGTGAGCGACGGCAAGCCGAGCTGGTCGATCACGAGCTGCGCATCGGTCAGGCTCGCCTCAGAAGAGGTGCGATACGGCATTCGCACAGCCAACACGTTCTCGGCGCCGAGCGCGCGCGCCGCCAAAAAAGCGACCAGCGCCGAGTCAATGCCGCCGCTCAGCCCGAGCACGGCGCGCGTGTAGCCAGCTTTGGTCACTGCGTCCCGAATGAAGCCGACGATGATCTTGGTCGCTAAATCTGTGTTGATGCGCAGCAGGGCATCCACGTCCACGCGCCGCTGCGCTTGAACCAGAGTCGTCACCATGCCCCAGCTCCTCAGAGTCTGAAGTCGTGCGATTCTTGGATGATGCGCGCTAACTCGCGCGCCGTGAGCGCCGTGCGCTCGTCACGCAGCAACGGCAGGCGCGCGCGCGTGCGCCGTATTTGATTCAAATCAATCGTTTGAATGCATAGCGCGGGCTCATGCATTGGCGCAGCGCACACTATCTCGCCATCGGGATCGATGATCGTGCTGCCGCCCCAGAAATTCAAGCCATCTTCATAGCCGACGCGATTGCAGTGCAGCACGTAGCTTGTGAACAAGCTGGCGTACGCTTGATTCACCAGCTGCACCCAGCGCGCCGAGCTGAGCCGATCTGAAGCGTCTAGGCCGCGTCCCGGGCTAGCGCTGTGGAATAGGAACACATCTGCCCGATCTAGCCAGAGCAGATACGGCGGCGAAGCGTGCCAGAAATCTTCGCAGATCAACATGCCGAAGCGCCCGAAGCGCGTCTCGAAAGCGCGTACGGAATCGCCCCAAGCGAAGTAGCGCCCTTCATCGAACAGCGTGTAGGTCGGCAAGTAAACTTTGCGATGCACATGCACCACCTCGCCGCGCGAAAGATATGCTGCCGCGATGAAATAACGCGCCCGCCGATCCGTATCCACAAAGCCGACCATCAAGTCCATATCGTAGTCGCCGCTCGCCTCCAGCAGCTGACGGAAAGTCGGATTCTCTGCTGTCGGCTGCAGCGCCACCTCATAGACCAAGTCCTGCAGGTTGTAGCCCGTCAGGGATAGCTCGGGGAAGAGCAAGAGCTGCACGCCGTGCGCTTTGGCCGCCTCGATTTGCGCAAGATGTTCCTTCAGATTCGCGGCCACATCGCCAATCTTCGGGTAGAGCTGCGCCAGACCAACCGTGAGGTGCATCTTTGACTCCGTATGCTCACGCTTACGTCAATTGTAGCGCTTTTGACGCCGCGTTGCGGCCGCTCAAGCCAGCTCGCTCGCGCCTAGCTCGGTCAGCACTGCCTCAATCGCCTCTGCCACCTGCTCCAAATCGGCTTGTGAGATGACAAGCGGCGGCAATAAGCGCAGGACGTTCAAGCCTGCAGACAACGCCAGCACACCTTTGTTCTGCAGCGCCTTGATGACAGGCGCGACTTTGCTGCGCAACTCGATGCCGAAGAGCAAGCCTAAGCCGCGCACCTCGCGCACTTGAGCGCGGAAGCGCTTCGGCAAATCGCTCAGGCGCTCCCGCAGAAAATCGCCGAGCACAGCAGCGCGCTCCGCCAAGTTTTCTTCGATCAGCACGTCCAGCGCCGCCAGCGCAGCTGCGCAGCCGAGCGGATTGCCGCCGAAGGTCGTGCCATGAATGGCAGGCTGCAATTTGCCCACGCGCTCGCCGATCAGGCACGCGCCGAACGGTATCCCGCCAGCGATAGACTTCGCCACGGGCATCAGGTCAGGCGTCAGCCCGTAGTGCTGGTGCGCGAACATGCGTCCTGTGCGCCCGAAGCCTGTCTGCACCTCGTCCACGATGAAGAGCGCGCCGCGCTCATGGCAGAGCGCTTGCACGCCGCGCAAGTAATCGCCATCTGCAGGACGCACGCCGCCTTCGCCCTGCACCACTTCCAAGATCACTGCCGCCGTCTGCTCCGTGATCGCCGCCTCAGCCGCCGCCAGATCGTTGTACGGCACATGGGTGTAGTTCGGCACGAGCGGCGCGAATGGCTCGCGATACTTCGGCTCCCACGTGGCAGAGAGCGCGCCCATCGTGCGCCCGTGAAAGCCTCGCACAGCTGCCACGATGTGCGTGCGCCCAGTGGCGAAGCGCGCGAATTTCAGCGCCGCCTCAACCGCCTCCGCGCCGCTGTTGCACAAAAAAGCGCGTTGCATCCCCGCCACTTGCGTCAGTTTTTGCAGCAGCAGCGCGCGCTGATCGTTGTAAAATATCTCAGGGCAGCTGAGCAGGATAGCTGCCTGCGCTTGAATGGCTGCCACCACCTTCGGGTGCGCGTGACCGACGTTCGCCGCGCCCTGCCCGCCGACGCAATCAATGTAGCGCCTGCCCTCTGAGTCCCATAAGTAAGCGCCTGCGCCACGCACAATAGTCAGAGCGCGCTTGGCGTAGACGCCGCTGCTGTGCGCCTCTTCGAGCGCCATGTAATCTATGCCGAGCGCCTCAGTCATGCGTGATCGCCGTCCCTTCGCCTGCCAGTGCCATCTGAATCGGTTGCGGGCGGCGCGAATCGGCGAGCAGGACGCGCTGCACGCCGCCTTCAATCGCCTCTTGCGCCGCTAGAATCTTCTTCTTCATGCGACCGTCTGCCATATCCAGCGCGCGAGCGAGCGCAGCGCGCGGCACATGCCGCACAAGGCTGCTCTCGTCAGGGAAGCGCGCCAAGAGTCCTGCCACACTGGTCAAAATGACCAGCGTTTGCGCGCCGAGCGCGACGGCAATCATGGCAGCGGCGCGGTCGCCGTCCACATTGAGCGGCTCGCAGGCTTGGCTGATCGCCAAAGGCGCGATCACAGGCAGATAGCCGCTCGCCAAGAGCAAACGCAGCAGGTCAGCGTTGATTCGCTCGATCTTGCCTGTGAAGTCGTCGCGCACAATGCGCTGCCGCCCGCTGCTCGGATCGATAGCGCGCACGGCTTCCTTGCGCTGCGCCGCCATCAGGCGGCCGTCCACGCCGCTCAGCCCGAGCGCGTTCACGCCGAGCGCTTGTAAGCGCGCCGTGAGCTTCGTGTTGACCTGCCCGTTGGCCGCCATGATGTACAGTTCAAGCGTCTCAGGGTCGGTGTAGCGGCTGACGTGGCCGCTGGGCGATTGCAAGGTGCGGCGCGGCACGCCGACGCGCTCGCTCAGGCGATCCACAGCGGCAGAGGCGCCGTGCACCAACACGACTTGGCGTCCATTCCGGGCGAGCGCGGCGAGGTCAGCGCAGACTGAGTCGACATCCACGCCTGCGCCGCCGCCCACTTTCACAACGAGTACCTCAGACATGCGCCCTTCCTCAATTCTCGCCGTCACTCAAGAATTGGCTGTTGACGAGCGCGCCACAGCCTGCTACAATCGCATACAGTTTTACGCGCCCCATTCGTCTAGCGGCCTAGGACGCGGCCCTCTCAAGGCTGAAACAGGGGTTCGAGTCCCCTATGGGGCACTTAGCAAACGTCTGCTGCGCGAGCGGATGCGCTGCTTGATGCAAAAAACGCCCTTCAACTGCGCGGAAGGGCGTTTGCGTCTGAGCTTGGGCGTCATAGGTGGCATTGTGCAGCTTGCGTAGCTGCTCTAAGCAGCCTGTGCGTGCCTCCGATGCGTCTGCCTAGGACCGCTTGCACGTGCGCAGTGGCTATTGTGGCGCGAATGCGCGGTCTCTGTCAAGCGCGCAAGACTGCGTTCAGCTGACTCTCGGCAGCTTTGATGATCTTAGCGCGCACGGCAGCCACTTCTTCATCGGTCAAAGTGCGCTCCGCCTGATAGGTCAAGGCATAGGCGAGGCTCTTCTTGCCTTCGGGCAGCGGCGCGCCGCGATAGACATCGAACAAGCGCACGTCGCGCAGCAGCTCGCCGCCCGCCTCGCGGATGACCGCCTCAAGCTCAGCCGCTGTGACTGCCTCGCTCACCACCAGCGCGATATCTTCGTAGACAGGCGGCGTGGTCGGCAACGGTTGAATGCGGTCAATCAGCGGCACATCCGCCGTCAACGCCTCGAAGTCCAGCTCGCAGGCGATGACTG
Organism: Chloroflexota bacterium; assembly: GCA_017743585.1. GTDB lineage: Bacteria > Chloroflexota > Anaerolineae > Aggregatilineales > UBA2796 > CP2-2F. The sequence goes on along the minus strand of JAGHYP010000011.1, from coordinate 9,325 downwards.
GCAAGCCGATCTCATAGCGCGCGCGCACCAACGGATGCACCTCGCCCATGAAACCGATCCGCTCGCCGCGCAGGTAGAGCGCCGCGCAACGACCGGGGAAATAGGTTGGATGCTCGTGCGCTTTGAAAGTGAGGGCGCGCGCGCCGCCGCGCAGCCGCAGCCCCTGAGCGAGCGTCTCAAGGATGCCTTTCAAGTCGTAGAAATCCATGAGCGGCGCGTTTTTCGGCGTCACTTCGCCGCGTTGCCACGAGGAAAGCTCGCGCGTGCCGCACAGCGCAATCGCCAGGCGGCGCGGCTCGTCGGGCAACGGCGAATCGGCGCGCCCCAAGAAGACGGGGCCGATCTCAAACAGACGCAAGTGCGTGCTGTGCCGCAAATTTTCCGCCACATTGACCAGCAAGCCGTTCAGCAAGGTCTGGCGCATGACCGTGCGCTCAGCGCTGATCGGATTGGCGAGCCGCACATATTCCGCCTTCTCGGCGCCATCGAGCGCGGGCATGTTCGGCGCGATCAAGCGCGCCTCTGCCTCAGGCGTGGTCAGGCGATAGTTGATCACTTCGCGCAGGCCGAGCTGGGCGAGGATGTCGCGGCAGCGCTCTTCGCGCAAAAGCGCTTCATCTGCCACTTGATCGGGCAACGCGTCTTCGATCAGGGTGTCGGGGATGCGGTCGTAGCCGTAAATGCGCGCGATCTCTTCGCACAGATCAGCGATGCCAATCTGACCTGTGCCGATATCCATGCGATGATCAGGCACAGTCACGCGCAACAGGTCGCCCCCTTGCGCCACGCCGAATTGCAGGCGCGTCAGGATGCCGCTGACCGTCTCGGCGTCTAGCGGTAAGCCGATTATGCGATGCACCTCGCGCAGCGGCAGGTCAACCACGATCTGCGGCGCGGGATTTGGATAGACGTCAATCACGTTCCGTGTGATGCGCGCCTGCGGGCCGCCCAAGAGGCGCATCAGCTCTGCGCCGCGCCCGATGGCGCGCCGCGCCTGCTCAGGATGCACGCCGCGCGAGAAACGCACGCCCGCTTCGCTGTTCATCTTCTGTACACTCATCGTGCGCCGTATGTTGACGGAATTCCAGCTCGCCACTTCTAGCAGCACGTTGCGCGTGTCGGGCCGAATCTCGCTCTCAGCGCCGCCCATGATGCCGCCTAAGCCGAGCGGGCCCTCGCTATCGCAGACCAAGATTGTTTGCTCGTCCAGCGTGCGCTTGACACTGTCTAGGGTCTCAAGCACTTCGCCTGCGGCAGCGCGCCGCGTGATGATGCGCGGCGGCTTGCCACCTGAGCGCCGCAACAGCACGTCATAATCGAAGGCGTGCATCGGCTGCCCAAGCTCGAACATCACGTAGTTGGTCACGTCCACGATGTTGTTGATGCTGCGCACGCCAACCGCTTCCAAGCGCCGACGCAGCCAGGCGGGCGAAGGCCCGACTTGCACATCGCGGATCAAAATGGCGCAAAAGCGCGGATTCAACGCGCTATCTTGAATCTCGACGCTGAAAAACTGCTCGCTCGGCTCGTCCGTGCCGAGGTATTCGTATGAAGGCTCTCGCAGAGTCTGCCCTGTCAGCGCAGCCACTTCGCGTGCCACGCCGAGAATGCCGTAGGCGCGCGCCATATTCGGCGTCAGCTCGATCTCGAAGATCACGTCGCCTAGAATATCCACCAAAGGCGTGCCAGGCGGCGCTGAGACATCCTCAAGGAGCAAAATGCCGCTGTGATTGTCGCCCAAACCCAGCTCTTTGGCGCTACAGACCATGGCCCGACTCGGGATGCCGCGCAAGACTTTCTCTTTCAAGATCATGCGCTGGCGCCCTTCAGCGTGCCCGTCGTAGATTTCGGCGCCTTCCAGCGCAAGCGGCGCGTAAAGCGGCGGATTCAGCTCGCCCAGACCTTTGTACGGATACAAGTTTGGCGCGCCTGTCACCACTTGTTCAAGCGTCCCTGCGCCGTAATCCACCATCGCCAGCACCAAGCGATCTGCGTTCGGATGTGGCCTTACCTCGCGAATGGCGCCTAGCACAATTTTATCGGGCGACCAGACTAGGTGATCGGACGGCGGCACTGTGATGCCAGCTGGCGCTTCGCCTTGCGGCACGCCGATGTACTCAATCGCCTTGACTTCCAAACCTGCCAGCGTCAGGCGCTCGGCAAGCTCTTCGGCGCTGATCGTGATCGTCACGTACTCTTTCAACCAAGAGAGCGGCACGCGCATAGATTGAGCAGTCTCCTATCGAGGGAAGGTCGCAAGCGTTTGCCTTTGCTGCGCGCGATTGTACCAGAAATTCGTGAGCGTTTATAGATAATTTGGCTGCGCAGCTTGGCGCGCCGAGTCTGAGCGTGCTAACCTTGCCATTTGGTGGATAGCGTGCGAAGAGGAACGCTTATGCAGGTGAAAACGCGCATTGGTTTAACGGCAGTCCTAGTGGTCAGCTTGATCTCAGGCTTCAGCATGTTGTTGGCGCAAGCGGCGTTGCCTACATCGGATGCAGCGGCGCAAGCGCGCCTAGCTTTCTCGCCCGCTCTGGAGAAGGTCGGCGAAGGCTTCACGCTGCCGCTATTCCTGACCCACGCCAATGATGGTAGCGGGCGCATCTTCGTGGTGGAGAAAGGCGGCACAATCGCGCTGTTGGAGAACGGCAAGCGCGGCACGGTTTTCCTCGATATCCGCGACCGCGTGCGCGCGAGCGGCTACGAGCAAGGCTTGCTCGGGCTGGCATTTCATCCCGACTACGCGCGCAACGGCTACTTTTACGTCAATTACACCAATCGGCAGGGACACACGGTGATTGAGCGTTACAGCGTCCTGCAGAGCGATCCGAATCGGGCTGATCCGAACAGCGCCAAGCGCATCATGCTGATCAAACAGCCGTACGCTAACCACAACGGCGGCATGATCGCCTTCGGGCCAGATGGCTTGCTCTACATCGGCATGGGCGATGGCGGCGGCGCCAACGACCCGCTGGGCGCAGGGCAGAACAAACGCACGCTCTTGGGAAAAATCTTGCGCATTGACGTGGATAATGGCGATCCATACGCCATTCCGGCGGACAATCCATATGCCGACGGACGCGAAGGCTTGCCTGAAATCTGGTCAATTGGCTGGCGCAATCCGTGGCGCTTCAGCTTTGATCGGCTGACGGGCGATATGTACATTGCGGATGTGGGGCAGAACCGCTATGAGGAAGTCCATATCGAGCGGCGCGGCGCGAAAGGCGGCTTGAATTACGGATGGAACATCATGGAAGGCGCGCATTGCTTCCAGCCGCGCACAGGCTGCAATCGAGACGGCCTGCAGATGCCGATTGCCGAGTACGATCACTCTCAGGGCATCTCGATCACAGGCGGTTATGTCTACCGCGGCAGCGCTTTTCCGCGTATGCAAGGCTACTATTTCTTCGCTGATTTCGGCTCGACCAAGGTCTGGGCCCTGCGCGAGACCAGCGCTGACACTTGGGAGATGACCGAGGTCATGAGCGCACACTTCCCCGTCAGCTCGTTCGGCGAGGATGAAGCGGGCGAGCTCTACTTGGTGGATTTCAGCGGCGGCACGATCCATCGCCTTATGGATCGCGAGTGAGCTAAGCTGAGACGCTGCATCTCGCAAGGGCTCACAAGCTCGCCTTGATGCGCTCCGCCAGTTGGCGCGAGATGCCTTTCACTTGCGTCAGCTCTTCAAGGCTTGCCGCGCGGATCTTGTCGATATCTCTATCGAATGCTTCTAGGAGCGCCTTGCGTTTTGCCGCGCCGATGCCGCGAATGCTCTCCAAGCGGCTGACGATGCCTTTCTTGGCACGCTGCTGCCGATTGGCAGCGATTGCAAAGCGATGCGCCTCATCGCAGATACGCTGCACGAGGAACAACGCTTGCGAGCGGCGCGGCAGCAGAACCGCGCTTGCTTGATTCGGCACGAAAAGCTCTTCTTCCTGCTTGGCGAGCGCACACACAGGCACTTGACCAAGCAAGTGAAAATGCTGTAAGACTTCCAGCGCCACGCTCAGCTGCCCTTTGCCGCCGTCTACGATCAGCAGGTCGGGCAACAAGCGCCATGTCTCGTCGCTGCTGCGCTTGCCGACCTGCCCTGTGCTCAGCGCGCCGCTGATCGCATCAGCATAGCGCTGGAAGCGCCGCATGAGCGCCTCGCGCATCGCCTGAAAATCGTTCGGCTCGCCAATCGTGCTGACCGTCTTGATGTTGAATTTGCGATACTCAGCTTTGCGCGGCACGCCATGCACAAAGACAACGCGACTGGCGACGGTCGCCGTGCCTTGTAACGTCGAGACATCGAAGCACTCAATGCGGTTAGGCGGTGCGGGCAAATTCAGCGCGCTCTGCAGCTCAGCGAGCGCCTCGGTCTGCTTGCTCGTGCTGCCCGCCCATTGCGCGCGCAACATGGCGAGCGTCTCTTGCGCGTTCTCAAGCGCGATTCGCACCAGCTCTGCTTTGTTGCCGCGCTTCGGCACGCTCAGCGTCACCTTTTTGCCGCGCTTGGCGCGCAACCATTGCTCAAGCAAGGCGGCTTCAGCCGCCTCTTCTGGCAGCAGGACTTCCTCAGGCACTTGCGCGGCGTTCTCGTAGAACTGTAGCACGAATTGACGCAAGATTTCCGCCGCCGATGTCTCGTCAGCGCCGTCGAGCAGAAAATACTCGCGTCCGATCAGGCGTCCGCCGCGAATGAACAGCACCTGCACGCAAGTGTCGCCCTTTTCCTGCGCGAAAGCGATCACGTCCTGATTGACGTTGGCCGGCAGAACCACCTTTTGGCGCTCGACGACGCGCTCCATTGCGCGCAATCTATCGCGCAGGGCAGCGGCGCGCTCAAATTGAAGCGACTCAGCGGCGGCTATCATCTCCTCGCGCACTTGGCGGATGATCGCATCGCTGTGACCGCTCAAAAAGTCCATCAGGCCTTGCAGGTTGGCGCGGTACTCCTCGCGGCTGACCTTGCCGATGCACGGCGCGTTGCACAGCTTGATATCGTAGTACAAGCAAGCGCGCTCGTCCTTGCCCGTGATGTGCCGATCGCAAGTGAGGTATGGGAAGGCGCGCCGCAGCACGTCAAGCACCTCGCGCGCGCTCCACACCGAAGTGTACGGCCCGAAATAGCGCGAGCCATCCTGCTCAACGCGGCGCGTGATCTCAACGCGCGGGAAATCCTGCGCCCAGCGCACCGCGATATACGGGTACTTTTTGTCGTCCTTGAAGCGGACGTTGTAACGCGGCTGATGCTCGCGAATCAGATGATATTCCGTGTGCAGCGCCGCGATCTCATTGGGCAGGACAATGAAGTCAATGTGCGCGACCTCTTCGCGCAAGCGCAGGATCTTCGGATCGGTCACGCTGTTATCAAAATAGCTGCGCACGCGGTTGTGCAGGTCCACTGCCTTGCCGATGTACAGAATCGTGCCATCGGCGCCTTTCATCAGATAGCAGCCGGGCTTGTGCGGCAGATTTTTCAAGATGGTCTGCAGATGCTCAGGGCAAGTGTAGGTCATGGCAGGTCACGGCACATTCAGCATCAAGATCTCAGGTGATGTTATCAAGCGCATTTGGGGCTCACAGCAGGTACTCGCCGCCATCCACGCGCAGCGTGACTCCTGTGATGAACGATTGCGATGCCAGAAAGACGACCGCCTCTGCCACGTCGTTCGGATGCCCTGTTGTGCCAATTGGCAAGCGCTCGCCGATGCGCTGCCACATCTCAGGCGTGTTGCTCTCATCGCGCAAGACAGGGCCGGGCGCTATGGCGTTGACGCGCACTTTGCTGCCCAGCTCCAGCGCAAACGCCTCGGTCAGCTTGACCAGCGCTGCTTTTGTGACGCCATGGCACGGATAGTCGCGCCAATTGCGAAAAGCGCTCAGGTCGGCGATGTTGATGATCGCGCCACCTGATTCCTGAGCCAACATCAGGCGCGCCGCGCGCTGACTGCACAGAAACGGCGCGGTCAGATTGATGGCGAGCGCGTTTTGCCAATCTGTCAGCGAGGCATCCATCAGCCTCTGGCGCGGGAAGATCGCCGCGTTGTTCACCAGCAAGTCAAGCCTGCCGAAGCGCGCTTGGAGCCCATCGAACAGCGCCGCGATCTGCTGCGGATCGCTCAGGTCGGCGCGCATAACGTGCGCCTGAACGCCGTGCGCCGCGATCTCAGCTGCCGCTGACTCGGCCTCAGCCGCGCTGGACGGGTCGCCATAATGCACTACCACGTGCATGCCGCACGCTGCCAATTTCAAGGCGATCTGCCTGCCCACGCGCCGCGCGGAGCCTGTCACGAGCGCGACTTTGCCGCGCAGCGCGATCGGCGTACCTGTCATCCTCATCCTCAAGCTACCGCCTGATGAGGCGTCGCGCGCAAGGCAGCTCTGCAAGCGAACCTAGGCTCGGGCGCGTCCCCAAGCCCAGCCCAATTGACCACCTCGCAATGGTCAATCTCAATTGCCGCTGCTGCGCTCGCCGCTGCAAATCAAACTGCGCTGACGCCAAACTCGCCTTCATCGCTAGTTCCGGAAGAGATTTCGGAGAACGAACCACACATTGGCAGGTCGCTCTGCCAGGCGGCGCACGAAGTACGGATACCACTCAGTGCCGTATGGCACGTAGATGCGCACTTTGTAGCCCTCTGCCGCGAGCGCCTGCTGCGCCGCGCTGCGCACGCCATACAACATCTGGAACTCGAAGCAATCCTTCGGAATGCCTTGCGCAGCCGCGTAATTCTTGACAGCGTTGATCATCTTATCATCATGCGTCGCCACGCCGAGATACGCGCCGCGCTGACGTGCCTCGGGCGAGAGGTAATATTCCGCCAGCTTGACGAAATTGGCGTCCACGTCTCGCTTCCTTGAGAAGGCGACCGTCGGCGGCTCTTTGTACGCGCCTTTGCACAGCCGGATGTTCGCACCCTCCGCCGCCAGCGCGCGCACATCTCCAGCGCTGCGGAACAGATATGCCTGAATAACCGCGCCGACATTGCAGAAGCCATGTGCGTTTCGCAGCGCACGATACAAGCGCAAGGTCGCCTCGGTGTAGGCAGAGCTTTCCATGTCGATCCAAACGAAATTGCCGTGCTGTGCAGCGCGCTCGAGGATGCGGCGCATGTTGCTCAGGCATAGCTCAAAGCTGATGTCCAATCCGAGCTGGGTCAGCTTGAGCGATACATCGGAATTCACGCCTGACTCAGCAATTGCGTCTAATAGATCGAGATAGTCCTGCGCAGCGCGCGCTGCATCTGCCTCAGTCACCACGTTCTCGCCCAAGTGGTCAAGCGTGGCGAGCAAGCCCTTGTCGTTCAGAGCGCGCCCCGCCTGAATGGCCTGCGCGATCGTCTCGCCTGCCACGAACCGACGCGCCACGCGCTGCGCAGCGGGCAAGCGCATCAAAAAATTGCGCGCCGCGCGCGAGCGCGCCAAGTACAGGAAGAACGATCGCATCAGCACGGCAATCCCTCTGGTCTGAATCTACTGAGCGGATCGAGTAAGACTTTATAGCAGCGCGGTGCGTTCGTCAAGCGGGGCGTCTCGCTCAGCGTGGTGACAGTGTGACGGCAGAGGTGACGGTCGACGACCGTCTTCTCTGGAGCGGACAGAAGTGGGGCTGGCAGGTCGCCCCGTGAGGCGCGGGAAAGCCCCGCGCCTTTGCCCTTCGAAGGTCGAGTCCAAGGTAGCATTCTGGGAATTTGCGCGGGCGCTTTGTGACGGAATTGTTTCGGCGTGCTTTCACTCTCTCGGTTGAATTCAAGGGCATCACAGTGCGCTATAATCTGCTCGGGCCTGGGAAAGTTCACGCAGGCACAACCACACCATGTCTGTCAAACGTCTAGGGCTGCCGATTGCCCTGCTCGTCGTGGCTGTTCTGTCCCTCGAAATCGGCTTGACCGCGCTGCGCCAGCGGCAGATCGACGTGACATTCACTGTGCACAGCGCGGCGCAGGCAGCAGTTGACTCTGAAGCAGCTGAAGGCGCAGCAGATGATCCCGTGCTGGTGCTGACGCCTGACGGCGAGTTGACCGTCACGGTGGCGTGGTCGTATCAGATCGGGCCGCGCTTTCCGACTACAACTGTTCATGCGCGCGTGCAAGACGAGCGCGGGCAGACCGTCGCTGAAGATAGCATGAGCATCACGTGCCAGAATGCGCTCGGCTGCAGCGGCTCACAAGAGCTAGCGCTGCGCTATGGCGTGCGCGCCAAAGGCGATCAGGCATCCGAGTGGGCGCCCGGTCGCTACGTAGTGCGGGTCATGCGCGCTTACAGCGGACAAGAGCCGGTTGAGATCAGCTCGCGCCGCTTGACCGTGGTCAATCCCTAGCGCGCGCTACGCGGAGCGCCGCCGAAAGGACCGCCTCGCGGCGAATCAAGCTCAAGCACGGATGATTCGCCATGTTGTCGCCAGTCCAGTCCAAAATACGGCAAGGGCGGCACGCCAAGTCGGCGACCAGCACGGCATGACGCCTCGGGTTGCCCCACGCGCCGAAGCGTTTCGGATCGGCTGGGCCGAAGAGTTGCACGCTCGGCGCGCCGACCGAGACCGCGATGTGCAACGGGCCACTATCGGCGCCTAAGACGACCACTGCGCCCGCATAAAGCGCCGCCAACTGACTCAGGTTCGTCTCGCCCAGCAGCGAATAAGCCGCTGTGCGCCGCATATGCGCGCAAATAGCCGCTGCCGCGCCATGCTCGCGCTCGCTGCCTGTCAGCGCGATTGCCACCCCCAGCTTCTCCACCAACTGATCAGCCACGTATGCCCAATTCTCAGCCGCCCAAGCTTTGTACGGACTGCCTGCACCGACGTGAATGACCGCATAACGCTCTGAATCCGCGCCCAGCAAGCCGCGCACGTAGGCCGTCTCTTCTTCGCCGAACGGAAACGGCGCGCTAGGCGGCTGCAGAATCGGCTTGCCTATCCACGCCGCGACGAGCGCCGTGTTTTCCAAGACGCAATGTGCCTCTTGATAAGGCACGGTGTGCGTCAGAAATGGCGCGACGTTCGGCAGAGCGTAGCCGATGCGCTGGGGGATGCCTGCCCATTTCGCCAACAAGGCGCCCCACCAATGGTCGGGACGGAAGATGATGGCGACGCCCGCTGCGACGCACCGCAACTGCCGCGCTGCGCGCCAAGCTTGCAGATATGGCTGCCACAGAGCGACCTTCGGCGCGTTGCGCGCAAAAGCGGGGAAGGGCAAAGTGAGCACTTGAGCGACTTCAGGATAAGCGGCGAACACCTCAGCCGACCAAGGTCCGCACAACGCAATCAGGCGCGCCTGCGGCCGCGCGGCCTGCAGGGCGCGGATAGCGGGCATGGTCAGCACAGCGTCGCCGATGTGAT
>JAGHYP010000272.1 GCA_017743585.1 Chloroflexota bacterium | reverse complement strand
CAGCAAGTCGGAGATGGTCGGCACTTCGGCAGCGGCGCTACGCGCCTGCGCGGCTGCCACGTCAACTGCGCCTGAGCGCTCCATGCGCGTGCGCCAGATGACAGCGGGCTCGGTCGCCTCTTGGTCGCCTGTGTACGGCGCGCCCGCTCGCGCCACTTGCAAGAGTTCCAAGTTCTCGTTGCCAACTTGCAAGTAGCCGCGGCCGGGAATGTTATTGGGCAAGAAGGCAGCATCCGAGCGCTTGAGCAGCTCGCGCGAATCTTCCGCTGTCTCCACGCGCAGGCAGATGCGCCATTTGATGTTGGAGCGCATTTGATCGGTCACTACGCCCGCCGGGCGCTGCGTTGCCAAGATCAGAAAGACGCCGAGCGCGCGTCCCAAGCGCGTGATCGAGTCGAGGTAGCCCTTGAGGTCAGGATTTTCCTTGACCATCTCGGCGAACTCGTCCACGATGATGAACAGGAATGGGAAGGGCTCGCGCGTGTTGTGCAGGTTCTTCTGGCGGTAGTGAACGATGTGCTTAGAGTTTGTATCCGCTAGCATTTTGCTGCGCCGGTTCATCTCAGCTTTGGTGGCAGTGAAGGTGCGCACGCCTGCCAAGCCGCTCAAGCTGCTGATCACGTCCACAGCGTGCGGCAACGGCTTGAACGGATCGAATGCCGTGCCGCCTTTGTAATCCGCCAGCACGAAGTTGACCACGCTCGGGTCGTAGCGCATCGCTAAGCCGACTACAATGGTGATCAACAGCTCCGATTTGCCAGAGCCTGTCGTGCCTGCGATCATGCCATGCACGCCGTCTGCATCAGCGGCGTAGGTCAGCGAGCGCACTTTGTTGCCCGCTATCAAGCCGATTGGCACGCGCAGCCATTCCGCCTTCTCAGGCTTGCGGCTCTCGCGCCACCACTGTAGCAATGGGAAAGCGCTCGGTCGGTCGTAGTTCTTGTTATCGAGGATGCTGAACAGCTCCAGCAGGTTGACGGAGGTCGGTATATCCGCGCCGAAGGTGGCGCGCACCATTTTGGAAGCCAGCTTGCGAGCGAAGCGGTTTTCCGCGTCGTGTTTGCTGATCGTATCGGCAATGCCGTCATAGCGCATTGAGTTCAGGCCGATCTCAGCGTAGCGGAAGACAGGTAGACCATTGACGACTTCCATCTCGATGATGGCGCGGCACTCGCTGGGAATCTGTTCGCGCTTGGGCACGACGAAGATGACTGCCGCGCCGAGCTGCGCGCCGCGCGTGAGCAAGAGCGCCACGGCAGCTTCCGTGCTGAGGCCGTGCAGGGGCGAATCTGGGGCTTGGGAGAGCGCGTCAACCACTACGACCAAGAATGGCAAGGTCACATCGCCCGCGTCTTCGTCCTCAGCGCGCAAGGCCCGGCGCTGCAGCTCGTTCTGGAGCATATCCCACATGCGGCGCGCCTTGCGCGGCTCGAAAGCGAGCAGATCGCCCTTGCCCGACTCGTTATGGCTAGTGTTACAATGGGGCAGCCAGCGCGCCCACTTCCAATCTTCCCAACGGTCGCTGGCGCCGAACACGTACAGGCGCGTATCGTTGGGCGAGTGGAAAGCCGTATAGCTGACCAGCATGGCGCGCACAAAGTCGCTGGTGCGCTCGATATCGGCGCCTGCCACGCCGATTGCATAACGCCCTACCGAAGGAATTTTGACGCCGAGCGCCGTGCCTTTGCTATCGAGCGAGCTGGGATCGTCATCGCCTAAGCGCGGGCGTGAGGTAATCGTGATTGGAATATGGTGGACGATTTGAGAGTCTTCTGCTAGGCGCCGCGCATCGGGCATTTGTGGAGCTGTCACATCTTGAGCATCAATTTTGTAGATGACCGTTGAGGGCATCGATCCCATGCCAAGACGGATAGCTCCGAAGTCGTTATCGTCCACGCGGCGTTCCCACAGGCGCGATTCATCGGCGCCCTCGCCGCCGCTGACCATCGCCATGATGGTGTCCATATCAGGGTTATTGTGTAGGTAAAAGGCGCGCTGCTTATCGTGCGCAGCCATCATCTGGCGGCGCATCTCGGTCAGCAAGCGCGCATACGCTTCGCGGCGCTCTTTATCAATGCGGCGCTCGCGCAGCCATTGATAGACGGCTAGGGCGCTTGTCGCCATGACGGAAAGCGCCATCGGCAGCACGAAAAGCGCATTGCCGCTGCGTCCGCCTGTGCTGCTGACCAACACATAGCCCAGAACCGTGATGAGCGGAATGACGACTGTGAAGAGCATCTGCTGAGTAGAGGTGTTGGTAGGGACAGGCGGTTGTGGGATCTGAATCTCGCCAGAGGGCAACTCTGGCTGGATGCGCGGTGGGCGGCTAATGTACTCAGGCATCGGCAGCTTCTCCCGAACGTCTGCTCACAGCTCGGCACGACAAGGATTCGTCAATAAGGCGCTTGCAGTGCATAATTAGGTAGCCTATTATGGCGCATTTAGGCATACTTTGTCAAACGGTTTTTCGGGCTGGACGCCAAATGGCAGGTTTCCAAGCGACTGGGCACACTTGGCATACTTGAGGCAAGGGTAGCTGAAGACGAGGTGAGAAGACCGTGAAACGCTACTGTCCGAGGAGTGAGACGATCACGCCGATGTTCAGCGTGTGGGGATCAGCGCCCGTCTCGGAAGCGGGCGAGCTCTCCGTCATCTTCGATTACGGCGACTATCTGGGCGATATCGAAGTCGTGCGCTTGCTGCGCGTTATGAAGACGAGCGCGTTGTACGAGGCGCGCCGCAAGGAGCGGAATAAGCCCATTCCGCTTTTGCTCAAAGTGGCGCACAACGGCTGCGAGGAGATGATCAAGCGCGAGGCGCTCTTGATGGCAAAGCTGACCGAGCTAGGCGGCCATCCGATGTTGCCCGTCTTGCAACCGCCATATCTGGTCGGCGATGCCAACGCCAAGCAGCGTCCCTACGGCAAGGTCGCCTTCGGCGACGAGACAAAATACTACATCGTCTATCAGCACGCCGAAGGCGAATTCCTGCGCGACGTGCTGATGAAAAATCCGCAGCCTTGGTATCTGCACGCCGCGTGGCTGACCATCAGCATGGCGGACGTGGTAGCGTTCATCCATCACAAAGTGCAGCACTTGGTGCTGAACCTGAGCCCTGACACAATCATGATCCGCTACGACCGCGACGGCATCCCGCGCCCGCTCTTGATGGATTTGAGCCTTGCCATGCGCCCTGAGGCTATTGATTTTGAAGAGTTAGAGCGCTATGGCATGGCGGCTTACATCGCGCCCGAGCTGCTCATTAATCGTGAGAAAGGGCAGTACGGCGCTCAGACCGATGTCTACGGCTTAGGCGTGTTGCTCTACGAGATGCTCAAAGGGCGTCCGCCGTACATCTACCGCTTGCGCCGCCCCGAGGACGTGCGCCAAGAAGTGCGCACGCTGCCCATTCCGCCGCTCGACCGCACTGACCTGAGCAGCGACGTCAACATGATTGTGACGCAAGCGATTGACAAATCGCCGGCGCGCCGTCACAAAGACGTGCGCACTTTCGCCAAAGAGCTGCGCATGCGCTTCGGCGAAGTGCCTGCTGAGCGCAAGGGGCTTCAGATTCCGACTCAATGGCTGGCGGCAGGCGT
>JAGHYP010000271.1 GCA_017743585.1 Chloroflexota bacterium | reverse complement strand
GTGATATCCACGCTGGCGGTCAGATCGGGCGTGATGTGCGGCACAGGCTTGCCGTCCAGCGTCCGCTCGCGTTGCGTCCCATCATCGAAGCCGATCACGCTGATGCGCACCGCCGCGCCATCCAGCGACCACTCGCGATCGCTCCACGCCATGAAGATATCGCCCGTCTGCTTGATGCGCGCCAAGACCTCGCGATTGGCGCCGCCGCGAATGCTGTTGGTCGCCAACATCCCAACCCGCTTGACCTTGCCTTGCTCTAGATGGCGGCGCGCTTGCTCGAACCAATAACAGACCAAGTCGGCCTCGCGCGGCACGCGGCCGCTGTAGACGGCGAACAAATCTTGCACGTACTGATCGCCCAGCTCAGTCCGCAGGCGCTTGCCGCCCAGAAAAGGCGGGTTGCTGACGATCACATCCACAGGCTGCCAATCGGGCATGTAAGGCTTGCCGTCGGGGTCGTAGCGCAAGATAGCATCTGCCAACTGAATGCGGCGCGGCTCGTTTGGATCGTCGGGATTGTCGCGGTCGCGCAAGATCGGCGAGCCGAGCCAACGCGGGTGAGTCGGCACGCGGTATTCGGTGATGAGCGCGCCTTCATGCTCGTAGCGCCATTGCAAATAGCCGATCCAGACGACGATCTGAGCCAGGCGGGCGGCGAAAGGCTCTTTTTCCAGGCCGTAGAATTGGCGCGGGGTGACAACATCTCTGAATTCAAGGCCGAGCGGCGCGAATAGGTCGCGGGCGCGCTGCTCGAGGTCTTTCATGGCGCGCAGCGCCACGTACAGGAAGTTGCCAGAGCCGCAGGCGGGGTCAAGCACAGTGGTGCTGCCGAGCTTGGACATGAAAGCGTCGTGCAGCGCGGTCAGGCGGGCGCGCAGTTGGCTCTCTTCAGCGGGCTTCAGATCGCTCGCGTTCAAGCGCTGCAACATCGGCTCGGCTTGGGCGCGCGTGCGCTCCCAGAGCGCGTAGAGCGGCTGCATCAAGACGGGTTCGATGATCAGGCGAATATCGGACTCGCTGGTGTAGTGCGCGCCGAGCTGAGCGCGCTTGCTGGGATCGAGGGCGCGCTCGAAAAGCGTGCCGAAGATGGTGGGGTTGACGGAGCGCCAATTGGCTTGGCTGGCGCGCTCGATCTGCTGAAAGATCTCCACCTGATCGAGCTGGGAGAGGTCGGGCACATCGGGCGAGTCGCCTTCGTCGGGGTCAGGCGCGAAGATGCTGCCGTTGAAGTAAGGGATGCGGAGCAGCATGAAATCTTTGCGGCGGCCGTTCATGGCGTCGAAGAGCTGCCGAAGGTATTCGGCGAAGCTCTCGGGGAATTGCTGAGCATTCTGCGCGAGGTAGCGGAACAGGCTCAGATCCGGCGCGAGGCGCGGCAGCAAGCCGATATCTTCCACGAAGAGCGCGAAAGCCAGGCGCGCCAAGAAGCGCGCGACGCGCATCGGCTCGAAGCGCCTGCGCAGCACGTCGGCCATCGCGGCGAACTCCTCAGCGCGGCGCTCAGTGAAGACCTCGCGATTCCTGATCTGGTTCTCCAGATAGGCGCGGAATTCATCGGGGGCGTGGAAGAGCCACTCCAAGTAGCGGCGCACTTCGGGGCGCAGCAGATCGCTGTTTTTGAAGACGATCGGCGTGCCGGGCAGGTTCGGATACTGCGGGTAGATGCGGTATTCGTCAAAATTGCAGACGACCAGCAGCGGCGGATTATCAAGCCCGCCGCGGTAGCTGAGCAGCTGGCTATAAGCCGCCTCAAGGCTCTCGCCCCTGCTTTTGTACTCCCAAGCGAAGTGTCCGCGCTTCCACACATCGGCGCGCCCGCGTCCTCCAGTGGCGCGCTGCACCCCTTCTTCAAAAGTGAAGAACTTGCCTTCCGGATCGGCTTCAGAGGGGGGCTTGTGGCCGACCAAGCGGCACAGCTCGTTGAAATGCGATTGGGCAGCCTGCCGCTCAGAGAGCGCGCTCGACTGCCAGCGCTGGACGAATTCCTCGACGCTCATCCCGGCCTCACTGTGTGGAATTGAGCCGCGTGCGGCAAGAGTCGGGGCAATTATAGAGTGAAACGCCCGCGTGCGCTAAAATTCAGGCGTATCCATCGGAGCAAAGTGGCGCTGCCACGGCCGATCTACGCTGATCCACGCTGACCCACGACCAATCCGCGACTGATCCACGGCTGATCTACGGCTGGTCATCGCGCCAAAATGCAGGCGCCGCCTGCGCTTGGACCGCGAGCGCTGTATCTCTCTGGGCAGGCGCGGCGCGGCGTGGTAAGATTGAGCGCATGAAGCGCCTGATCCTGCCCGCTCTGCTCTCGCTCGCGCTGTGCGCGTCCAGCTTCGCCGGCAACGCCGCCGCGCAGCTCGATGAGACGCCGAGGCGGGCGTCATCGCCCACGCCGAATCGCACGCTAGTTCCGATCCTGACGCGCGCCGAGAGCGAGATGCTCTTCCCCGCTGCAGTGCGCTTCAGCGTGACGTTCAATTTGCCGCTCGAGGACGCGATCTCGCTCTATTTGCGCATTTATCAGCCTGACGGCACGCTGAACGTCACGCCGTTGCTCAATCCGAGGCGGCACGGCATCGCGCTGAATCCAACTACAGCGCTCTTCACGTACGTCTGGGAATTCACGCCTGAAGAAGCGCCGATGCCGTTCACGCCCGTGCGCTTCGAGTGGCAAGTGCAGAGCGCGGAAGGGATCAGCGTTGCCAACGGCGAGTTTTTGTTTCAGGATACGATCCGCAGCGCGCCCGAGCCTCTCAAGCGCTGGCAGAGCGTCGGCACGGCGCTGCAATTGTACAGCCACAATCCAACGCTGCTGCTCGACTTGCTGCATCAGAACGCGATGCGCGTCTTCGAGCTAGTCAGCCAGCAGACAGGCATCGCGCCGAGCCAGCGCATTGTGATCTACGACCCAGATGTCAGCTTCTGCTTGCGCGATTTGAGCGGTTCTGAGGATATCTCATACGTGGAGTCGCGGACGATCGGCGGCACGCGCCGCTCGTGCGATCCGAACGCAGCGCGCGCCATATACGAGCGCTACGGTTTCACGCTGCTGCGCCGCCAGACGCTCGCCCTGAACGAGCTGCAAGAGCGCCTGACCGAACTGATCGTAGAGCGAGCGCACGCCGTGCTGTGGGAGAACGCGCCGCCGATCCCGGAATGGTTCAAAGCGGGCTTGGCGCGCCTCTACAACACCACGCCGAATAGCAGCGCGCTCGGCATTGTGCTTGATCGCCTGCGCACGAACCGCCCGCTGCTCACGCTGCGCGAGCTCGCCGCCCCGCCCGAAGGGACAAACGGCGCGGCGCTGCGCTTGTGGCAAGCGCAGAGCTACCTGCTGACGCTGTACATGGCGGATCGCGTCGGCGCGCAGGCGCCGTTCGCCTTTGCGCGCGCGCTCGCCACGGCCGAAGATTTCGAGACGCGCTTCCGCGAATTCTTCGGCGTCGATCTGGCCACTTTTTACGCCGAATGGCAGACTTGGCTGCGCTCTGAGCGCGCGGCGCGCGCCGTGCGCTGGACGCCATACCTTGAGACCACGCCAACGGCGACGCACACAGCGACCATCGCGCCGACTCGCACGCCATTGCCGCCGCCCGCCTCGCCGACGCCGCTGCCGACCATCACGCCTGCGCGCTTCCC
>JAGHYP010000270.1 GCA_017743585.1 Chloroflexota bacterium | reverse complement strand
GCTGGCGGCTTTCTGCTCAAGCGTCGGCAGATGCTCTTTATCGAACTGGGCGTTGTTATCATCTTTGGCATAGAAACGTATCCGATAGAGCTGCCCGTTTTGTAGCACCCCCAAGCCGAGCAGGGCTTGCTCGATGCCGTAGGCGATGAAGTAGGCGCTGAGTTCATGCGGAAGGACGTCGCACGCGATCAAGAGATTGCGTTCGCGGACGTGCAGTTCGAGCGTGAAGTACGTCGCCGGCTGATCGGGGAGCGTGCTCGGCTCGTAGTCCAAAACAATCCAAGCGTTCTGAGCAGGCACGGGCGCGTTCGGCACAACAATAGCTCGCTGGCGCAACTGATTGCCGTAACGCGGTATCAGGCGCGCTGTGTAATGCTCGCCCGCGCGGATCACAGCGTTTTTCACAAGCTCTGAGACCAGTTGGCGGACGAACGTCTCGCACAAGTTGATGACATCCACATCTCGGGCGTAGAGCAGCTCGCCTTCGTTGCTAGTGATGTGCAAGGTGAGGTATTTCATGGCTCGGTTTTCTCAGAGTAACATGCGGGCGGGCGCGCTAAAGCGCGGCAAGATATAACAACGCGCCCGCACAAACCTTATGGCTTGTAGCGGGCGGCTGTCTACACACGTAATGGCGGCGAGAGATGCTGGCAGGCTCAGCCAGCAGTCATCTCTGGCACCATCGTGAGCGTCGCGCCTTCGACCACGCCTGCCGATTCGAGCGTCTCTTCCATCTGCAGCTGGCGGTTCTCATAGGCGAGGTGATACCGCTGCGGGCGCCCGCGCGGATCGGTCGTTGGCAGGTTGAGGGCAGTGATCAGCGCTGGCAGCAGCTCGCGCACGGGCGTATCGGCGGCAATGCGCGCCTCACGACGCTTGTTGCCAGTGTGATCTTCCAAGTACAGACGACGCTTGTTCTGTGTAGCAGTTGCCGACATGGGCTGATTCTCCTTCAGGCGTACTTAGAACTCTGTCTCACTATCACCGCCTCGCCGCAAGCGGCAAACGGATAATAGCTCACTCACTCTCAGTGTACTCACATTTGATCTTTTTCGATCAGCTAGCCATGAAACTCTAATCCTTCATTAAGGTTCGCCGGCAAAAGGCTGGCTAGGGCCTCATCCCGATCTAACTCAGCCATGATCAACACTTCGTAGGCATAGTCGGATGCGTATTGCGCAATGGTCTGCGCGCTCAAACGGAAGCGCTCCGACGTGCAGAGCGAGAGCGGCATATCCAAGAGCAACAACACATTGCCTTGCTCATCCAATACGAAACGCGCCCAATAAAGTTGCTCATTGACCGTCAGCAGGTACTGGCACAAACGATCGCGCTGAGCGCTCCGCCACCAAGCCGCAGCTGCCGAGCCTTCTAGAATCGGCACTTGCCAATACGCCCATGCCGCATTGAAGGCGAGATAGACTTCAAACGGACGCTCAGGCGCTTTGTAGTGCAGATGATATTCGTTCGCGCTAATCGGCTTGCGCAAGCCCCAGCCCTCGTGCTGCAAGCCTTTGAAGTAAACATCCAGCGCGTGGCGCGGAAAGTACTCAACGTTCTGCTCGGCGGCTGGCGCCGATGGCGTGCTTGCGAGCGGCGCGTCATGCCTGCGCACTGCGCGCCACAATGCCTCGACGGTCAAGTGAATGTAAGCCCGCTCTAGCTCGGCGAGCGGTAGCTCCGCTTGCAAGAGCAATTGCCCTTGCGGATCGCGCGCATACTTGCACAGATAGAGCTGCCGCGATGCTTGCAGGTAGTACGCTGCGGGCTGTGTCTGTAGCACGGGCAGGCTGAAGTATAGCCAGCGCGCGTTCACGTCTGCGTAGATCGTGTGTGACTCGCGCTGAAGCTGCCAGCCCGCCGAGCCTGCGCTGACCTGCCAGCCGAGCGTCTCAAGCGCGCTCATAGCAGCGTGGATCGGCTGTGAGTCGTCCATCCGCTCACTCGTTGTCTATCAACTCAACCAAATCGCTCATGGCGGCGGCGCTCTCGGTTGGCACGCCGTCCACCCATTCCACAAAGCCGCCAACACGCCGCATGACCAGCGGCGCTCGCGGCAATTCGCCCGTCAGCACATCGCGCGAGTCCACGGGGAAGCGGCTCTCGGGCTGTGTCTTCAGCCAAGCGACCACATTGTGTGTCATGGCGAGCGGATCGTCCATGTTGTAATGGCGATACTGAACCATGCGCGCCGCCATCACCGCGATCTGATCAAGCGTGGCAGAGATCGGGAAGGCGAGATCGGCATTGCAGATGAACGGTGGGTAGATGTTCGGATGCCAGATCGGCGTCAGCCATACGAAGCGCGGCGGCTTGACCGGGTAGTCCACGTTGAAGATGACTTCCATTGCGTGGTTGGTCGTCTCCACGATGTTGCCCGCCCCATCTTGGCGCAAGCCAACACAGTTGAAGACCAACAGATACTTCTCTGGCGGCTGATTCGGGAACTTGACCACGAACTGCTCAGGCGTCAGGAAGCCGCGCAGACCGTCGTTGAGGATTTGATTGAACTCCTGGCGCGTCGTGGCGCGCCCCAAATACATGCTCGCTTCCTCAGCGCTCAGATCGGCGCAATAGACCTGAATCAGGCTGTTGGGACGCCGCACGCCCTGAATGCGCTCAAACTCATGCTTCAGGCGATTGTTGCGGCGATCAGTGTAGCTTGGCATCCCTTCCGTCTCCTTCACTCAGACCAAGCAGCGAGGCAACTTTGAGCATCTGCGCTCAGCTCAAACCAGAGGACGCGCTCGACGCCTTGCACGCGTGCCGCCACTTGCAACACAGCCAGCGGCGGCACGCCAAGTTGCGTCAACGTCACATCGGCGGCGGGCGAATCGGCGCTGAGCGGCAATCGACTCAAGATGCTGGGCAGGCGCGGCATGTTGCACGTCGGGCAGGCGGCGCCGTCAGGCATCACCTCGTCGTGTGGACGGTACACAGGCGTCCGCACATCGCAAGCGGGACAGTAGAAATGGCTGATGATCTCTTGCTCAGGCAAGAGCGCGGCGTTCTCCGCCCTCTCCGCCGCCAAGATTGGCGCGATGGCGCTGTAAAACGCTCCGACGGTCAAGTCGGCAGCGCGCAAGGGCAGCTCGGTCACCACCGCGCGCGCCTGGGCATGGCTGAAGCAATCGGCGCGCTCAGTGTAAGTGAGCAACGAGGTGCTGTAAGTGTGTCCATTGATGTAAATGCCTTTGCCGGCTGGCACGGGCAGGCCGTGCAACAGCTTCACTGCTTCCTGCACCTGCCACGCTGCCACTAGCGAAGCGCTCGTCGGCGTGGTCGGCTGCCTGCCTTCTTGCAATTCATCAGGGCGCAAAAGCGGGCAGCGATAGCGCACATTGACCAGATCGTAATCCGCTTCGGTCATTGTGCATTCATAGCACGCGCCTTGACCTGGCACAAAAACGCGCGCGATGCCCATCAGCACGTCTAGCGCGCCGTCAATCCACGGCACGCCATAGCGCCAACACGCGCGGTTGACGGCGAGCCGCGCTGCGCGGTTATCCAAGCAGCCGATCACCACGTCCATGCGGCGATAAATGCCTTGCCCGAGCGCTTGTGTCACATCGCCATGAAAAGTCGCCACGCGCACATCAGGATTGATCTCGCGCAGGCGCGCCGCCGCCACCTCTACCTTGCGCTTGCCGGCGTCCTCGGCGCGATAGAGAATGGATCGCGAAAGATT
>JAGHYP010000269.1 GCA_017743585.1 Chloroflexota bacterium | reverse complement strand
GCCTCGATCAGCCGTCGATCCTGCGTCCCATCGGCGCGCACTGTGCGCCCGATGTTGATCGCCACCAGGCCCTGTTCCGTGAGCGCCGCGCGCGCCTCTTGGAAGAACTCAAGCGTGGTTAAGTGCCATGGCACGTACGGCACGCGGTAGGCATCTATGGCGATCAGGTCATAGCGCTCGCCTGCTTGCCGCAAGCGATTCAAGGCGAGCCGACCGTCTTCGATGATCACGCGCAGGTTCGGCTGCGTCATGCCGAAGAAGCGCCGGCCTGCCTCCACGATGGCAGGGTCGATCTCGATCCCGTCAATTTGGACGTGCGCGCCGAACACATCCGTGTACTGCGTGCTGATCGTGCCTGCCGCCAAGCCGATCACACAAACTCGCTCGACGCGCGGCTGGGGATTGAAATACGGCACGGCGAGGAACATATCCCACGTGCCGCCGAAGTCGCGCCGCTGCGGATGCCAGACCGAATGAATGCCCTGCCCTTCGTTCAGACGTAGCTCGCGCGTGCCGGCTTCCCAAAGTGTGACGAACTGACCGTTCACCACTTGCCCGACAGGCGCCTCTAGCTCTAAGACTTGAATATAGTTGTAGGCAGAGTCGTGCTCCCAGAGCAGGCGACTGCCCTGCGGCGGCGGTCGCAGCGCGCTGCTCTGCGCGTTCAGCGTCAGCGCGAGCAGCAAGGGTGGCATCCAAGCCAAACGCAAGGCGACGTTACGTCCAACCGAGCCGAGCATCACCAAGCCCGCCAGTGCCACGCCGAGCAAGAGCATGGCGAATAGAAAGAAAGTGGCCGTCGTGCCGAGCGTTGGGATCGTCCACAGCGTGGGCAGGAATGTGCCGATCAGGCTTCCCAGCGTCGAGATGGCGTACAAGCGCCCTGAGACTCTGCCTGTCTCGCTGACGCTCTGCACAGCGATGCGCACTGCAAATGGCGAGACGCAGCCCAGCAGCGTGATCGGCAGCGCGAAGAGGATCAGCACAGCCACGAACGAGCCGAGCGCGACGCCCGCCTCGAAGCTGCTGACGGCGCTTGCGGCAACGCTCAGCACGGGGCGCGCCACCAACGGCACTAGGCCGCTGAAAAACGCGCCCCACGCCATGATTTGGTAGAACCGCTCAGGGCGCGGCGCCCGATCCGCCAACTTGCCGCCGACAAAATAGCCGACGGTCAGATATAGCAGCATCAAGCCGATCACGTTCGCCCAGACAAAGTTGCTGGTGCCGAAGACGTTGCCCAGCAAGCGCGAGGCAGTCAGCTCGATAGCCAACGTCGTCATCCCGCTCGTGAAGACGGCCACCGAGAGCCATCGCTCAGTGAACGCGCCTGAAGTGTGCATCTTCATGCCTTCGCGGCTCGGCGCTAGCGTGGAAATGGCAAGTCGGGCAGCTGCAGGTCGCTGATGAGCGTCGGATCAAGCGCAGTGATAGCGTCAAACGAACACAACGGGATATCCGTCTTCCGCGTCGCGGGGACGGGCTGTTCAGGGTTGAAGGCGTTGTAAGTTTGCCGCGCGATCTCTGCTATCAGCGCGGAAGACTCCTCAAATTCAAGCCAGCCTCGGTCGTACATCAGCACGGTCAACACAAAATCGCCGCGCGGCGTGAAGACGATCGCCGCATCGCCGTGCGTCTCGGCTGCCCAGCCATGCTTGCGCGCAAAGAGCGCATCAGGCGGCAAGCCCATCTCCAACAAGCCATTGATCCGATTGGCGCGCAGCACGCGGATCATGCGGCGGCACTCGACTGGTGTCAGCTCCTGCGGAAAGGCCGCTCGCAATGCGCCGCTGCCATCGCGCGCGCAGTAATACAGGTTCGCTAGCAGCCAGCCAAGGTCTTCGGCAGTGGTCTGATTGTACGGATCAGGATTGGTGTAGGATTGATCGGCAAGGATCGGCACAGGCACAAACGGTTGAGGCGTTGGTGTCGGCCCAAGCACAACGGCGCCCGTGAAGAACGACCTAGCGAGGAATGTGTTCTTCAAGCCGAGAAGCTGCATGGTCTCAGTGACGTAAAGCACGCCGCGATACTCATCTCCCTCGCCAATCATCTCCAGCAGCGCATTGGAAGATAAGTTCTCGCTGCAGATGATCATCTCTGCCATCAAGCGCGCTTGCTGCGCCGTCGGCGCTAAGAACGCCTTGCGGAAGAAGGCCACCAGCAGCGGCACTTTGATCAGGCTGACGCCGCTGTACGCGACATTTGGGTTAATATTGACGCTCTCGCCTGTTTGTAAGTCCATCAAAAAGACGGATGCCTGCTTTCTGGTGAACGGCACGAAATTGCGGCTCAACAGCAAGTTGTAGATGGACTCGGCGAGCGCGCTGAGCGCAGGATTGGTGCTGCTGCGCGGCGTGGCAGACCAGAACGGCTCGGCAGTGACGACCATTGGCGGCGTTGGCGATAGGATCGGCGTGCCGAAGATGCGCTCATCTGTGGATGGCACGCTGCTCAGGTCACCGAAGACGTTCACAGTGTCGCGGAAGACCCAGCCGCGCCCTGTCACGTATCTTGGGTAGACGATCTCGAGCCACAGGAAGGTGGCATGGCGGCGCAGCACGGCGTAGCGCTCGCCGCGCTGAATCTCGCCAATGCGCGGGAAGTCTATGCCGGGGCCGAAGCGCACGTTGGCATAGTCAATCGCCTCGACGTAGACAACAGCGGCGCCTGGAGCGCCAGGCGCTTCAGGCGCTTGCGCGGGCGCGGTGCCCATGATCGGCGCGCCGCCTGCGAACGGCGTGGCGCTCGGCGCGACATCGGTCGGATTGACGTTCAAAATCTGCTCAGTGTACGGCACGGCGGCGAGGCTGGCTGTGATCTTGACCAGGTCTTTGAAGACCCAGCCTTGCCGATCGGGCAGCTGCAAGAGCAACCAAGGGAAGCGCGCGCTCCGACCGATGACTGAGTAGCGCGTACCTTTGACAATCTCGCCGATAATTGGATAGCTGATGCCAGGGCCGGCGCGCAGGTTGGCGCGCTGAATTGCCTCAGCTTGCGGCAAATCCTGCCCAAAGACAGCGCTCAGGCTGAGCAGCACCAGCATAAACGAGACAAACATCAAACTGAGGCGGGGAAGAGCGCACGTTCGCATTGAACGCACCTCACTAGCGGCAAAACCGTGCCACATTCGCCGAGTCGCCTGCGGCGTTGAAGGCGCGGCAAGCCAACTCGCGCGTGTCCAAGTAATGTGGGGCGATTTCCATCAGCGTCGCAAAGACCTGCGCCGCGAGCGCGAAATTCCCTGCGTCAAGATAGCCGCGCGCGCTCAAGTAAAGCTTAGTGACGTTGATGGTGAATTGCCAGTCAGTATCGGGCAAAGCGCGGATTTTGAGCGCCTTCTCGATCACGACGACCATCTCGCTCAGGCGACCTTCAAAGCGATATTGATTGCCAAGCGCCTGATAGACTGTGACGAGCATATCTTCCACCTCGCGGCGGCGGAACGTGCCGTCAAGCGCGCGGAGCGCTTCGAGCCAACTCATAGCGCTCTCCCAATCGCTGCGGCGCATGGCTTCCTGCCCGCGCGTGAAGAGTTCCTCAGGCGTGAAGGCGCCGCTCGTGGTCGGCGCGAGCGATTCAAGTGGTGCAGTTGGCGTAGCTGTCGGCGGGGCTGGAGTCGGCGTAGCAGTGGCGAGCAAGCCCGCCTGCGCTGTGCTGAGGCACTCTGCCGCGCCGCGATTGAACGGTTGCTGCCCTAAGACGTACTGACAGCGCCCGCGGGCAAGGCCAAACTG
>JAGHYP010000010.1 GCA_017743585.1 Chloroflexota bacterium | reverse complement strand
CTTCGAAGGCTTCAGCAACTAGGTGCGCGGCGTCGCCTTCAGCCCTGATGGCAAGCTGATAGCCGTCAGCAGCTTCGCCCTTGTGCGTCTCTGGGATACTGAGACGCGCAGCGAGATATACCGCATAAATAGCTTCCGAGACTGGGTGCAGGATGTGACGTTCACACCTGACGGCGCGCAGCTAGTGACGGCAAGTCACAGCGATGTGCGCGCTTGGGACGTGGCGAGCGGACGCCAAGTCAGGCAGTTCGCATGGCAGCAGGCTTGGGCGGTGCGCGTCATCATCAGTCCTGATGGCGCGCTGCTGGCTGCCAGCGGCGAAGGACCTGTCAGGTTATGGCGCGTGAAGGACGGCAGTCAGCAGGCACAGCTCACTGATCACGCGCCGTTCGTGCATGAGATCGCCTTCAGCCCCGATGGCCGGCTGCTCGCCAGCGGCGACGACAACGGCGTCGTGCGCTTGTGGGATGTGCAGCGCGGCGAATTGCTCAGGCGCTTTGATGGACACAGCGGTGCAGCCCTCGCGCTCGCCTTCAGCGCCGATGGCAGGCTGCTCGTGACCGGCGGCGCGGATAAGACCGTGCGCTTCTGGGATGTGGCTACAGGCAGGCCGCTGCGCCTGATCGAAGCGCACGGCGCGCCAGTTCAGTGCACGCGCTTCAGCCCTAATGGACGCCTGCTCGCCACTGCCGATGTGAACGGCACGCTGCACATCTGGACGCTGCCTTGAGCGCGCGACGTGCAGCGCAGGATCACTCTTCGAGCGTGCTGAGATCGCCCTCAGGCTGACCGAGCGCGCGCGCTTTCAACACGCGGCGCATGATCTTGCCGCTGCGCGTCTTCGGCAGCGCGCTCACAAACTCGATCTTGGCAGGCACGGCGATCGGGCCGACTTCGTGCCGCACGTGGTTCTTGAGCTCTTCTTCCAGCTTTGGCGAAGGCTCATAGCCTTGCCGCAGGATGCAGTATGCATGGATGACGTTGCCTTTCAGCTCGTCTGGCAGGCCGATGGCGGCTGCTTCAGCCACGGCAGGATGACTAACCAAGCCTGACTCGACCTCTGCCGTGCCAAGCCGATAGCCGCTGACCTTGATCACGTCGTCAATGCGCCCGATGATCCAGATATAGCCGTCCTGATCCTTGCGCGCCGAGTCGCCCGTCAGATACCAGCCTTGATTGGCGAATTTGCTCCAATATTGCTGCACGTAGCGGTCGGGATCGCCGTAGATGGTGCGCAACATGCCGGGCCACGGCTTTTTGATGACGAGCAAGCCATCTTGACCGCTCGGCACGCTATTGCCATTTTCATCAACCACGTCGGCGATGATGCCCGGCAGCGGTCGCGTGGCGCTGCCCGGCTTGAGCGGCGTGATCGGCAGCGGCGCGATCATGAAGCCACCTGTCTCGGTCTGCCACCACGTATCCATGATCGGGCAGCGCCCTTTGCCGATCACCTCATAGAACCATTTCCACGCCTCAGGATTGATCGGCTCGCCAACTGAGCCGAGCAGCCGCAACGACGAGAGATCGTGGCGGTTGGGCCATGCCGCGCCGAAACGCATCAAGCCCCGAATAGCCGTCGGCGCTGTGTACATGATTGTGATACCGTAGTGTTCCACCAATTTCCACCAACGATTTGGATAAGGATGCGTCGGCGCGCCTTCGTACATGAAGCTGGTCGCGCCGAGAATGGTCGGCGCGTAGACGACGTAGCTGTGTCCAGTGATCCAGCCCGGATCAGCGGTGCACCACCAGCGATCTTCATCTTTCAGGTCGAAGACGTAGCGCAGCGTCGTGCTGACGTGAACTGAATAGCCGCCGTGCGTGTGCAGAATGCCTTTCGGCTTGCCGGTTGTGCCGCTGGTGTACAGGATGAAGAGCGGATCTTCGGCGTCCATCACCTCGGTCTCGCACTTGGTGCTGGCAATCGGCAACGCCATCAGGTCGTGCCACCAGTAGTCGCGATCAGGCTCCATGGCCACTTCGTGACCTGTGCGCTTCAGCACCACCACACGCTCCACTACTGGCGAGCGCCGCACGGCCTCATCCGCGATTTTCTTGAGCTCCACCACCTGCCCGCGCAGCCACGCGCCATCTTGCGTGACCAAAACGCGGCTCTGCGCGTCCTCAATGCGGTCGGCGAGCGCTTGCTCCGAGAAGCCGCCGTAGACCACGCTGTGAACCGCGCCGATCTTGGCGCACGCCAACATGGCGATCACCAACTCTGGCACGCGGCCCATGTAAATGGTGACGCGGTCGCCCTTACGCACCCCCATTGAGCGCAGCACGTTGCCGAATTTGTTCACCTCCTGCCAGAGCCGATAGTAGCTGTACGTGCGCTGATCGCCCGGCTCGCCTTCCCAGATCAGGGCAAGCTTGTTCTTGCGCCATGTTTTGACGTGCCGATCTAGCGCGTTGTGCGCGATGTTGATCTTGCCGCCCACAAACCACTGGTAGAATGGCGCGCGCGAGGTCTCTAAAACTTTATCCCAGCGTTTGAACCATTCAAGTTGCTCCGCCTGTTCCGCCCAGAAGCCTTCAGGATCGTCAGCGGCGCGCCGATACATAGCGTCGTAATCTTTCACAATCGCTTGCTCGATCACCTCTGGCGATGGCGGATAAAGCTCGGCAGTATTGGCAGTAGGTTGTGCAGCGTCTGTCATAACTCAAAACTCCTTTGAAAATACTCTACACGGATCGCGCCGTGCCTCAGGATGCTTAGATTATGCGCGGAACGCCCCGCTCAGGCAAGTTCAGATGCCGCCTCACGAGTACAGGACGGTTTCAGGCAGTTTTGCCACCCCCAGCTTGCGCGCCCACTTGGCGTATTTGCTGTAGAAATGCACCCAGAAGCCGCTCAAGTGCGTCCGCGGCACAGCCGCAGCCAGCGCTCGCTTGAAGCTTTGCGCGTCTTCAAAAGGTGGCATTTCCAGCACAGCGCGCCCTAGCTCGCAGGGCATATGCGCATCCGAGCCGACGGTATACGGCTTGCCATGCGCCTTCGCAAAAGCGAGCGCCTTCGCGTTATCCTCCGCGAATAGGCAGCGCGCATTGAAGCCTTCAATCGCATCCACGAGCGGCAGGATGCGCAGCAGAGCGCTCTCCCGCCAAGCGCCTTTGCGCAGCCGATCAAACGGGTGCGAGACGCTGATGAAAGCGCCTTGCTGCCGCAGCCGCGCGATGGTCTCTTCGGGCGAGAGGAACGGCGGCACGCTCTCTTTGACGAAAAACACCAAAAGCTCGCCTTCCGTCGTCATGATCTCCTCGCCGACGATGATCCGCTCAGGCGCGCGCTGCGCCAATCTCAGCGCTCCTTCTGCCGTGTTGTGGTCAGTGACCGCCACTTTGTCCAATTGGCGCCTTTCGCAGGTGCGCAGAAACGTCTCGAGGCTCGTCAAACTATCCAGTGAGTAGAGCGTGTGACTGTGCAGCTCTACGCGCCACGTAGCCATGATGAATTCCTCTATCGCTAACTGTATCGCTAACTGACTCAGCGCCATTATGCCGCGCGCCGCGCTTGGCAAACGCGCCGCTTCGCGTGATAATTCGCAGCAAGCTGCGTCGAAGAGCGATGTCCGATGCCCGCTGCGCACACTGAAACCGAGATCAAACTGTGGGCGACTGATCTGGCTGCGGTCTCCGCGCGCCTGAGCGCGCTCGGGGCGACCTTGCATCAGCCGCGCACGGCTGAGCACAACCTGCGCTACGACCGTCCTGACGGCAGTCTGAGCGCGCGTGGCGAAGTGCTGCGCCTGCGTCAAGACTCGCGCGCGCGCCTGACCTACAAAGCGCCTCACAGCGCTGCGCCGCACGTGCGCACTGAGCTGGAGATCGAAGTGAGCGACTTCGCCATAACCGATCAGCTCTTGCAGGCGCTCGGCTTCCAAGTCGTGTGGCGCTACGAGAAGTTCCGCACTGCTTACGCGCTGGACGGCTGTGAGGTGGCGCTGGACGAGCTGCCTTTTGGCGATTTCGTCGAGGTGGAAGGCGACTCATTTGCTGCGATCGAAGCGCTCATCGCGCGTTTGGGGATGGCAGACGCTCCGCGCTTCGCGCAGAGCTATAGCGAGCTATTCTTCAAGCTGCGCGCGCGCCTGCAGCTGCCGTTCCGCGACCTGACCTTCGAAAATTTCCGTCCGCTGGCGCGCGCCGCGCTCGCCGATGCTTTATTGAAGGAAGCTGAGCCAAGATCATGATCGAAAAAGAGCAACTTGACCTCACTGAAGCTTTGCAACGCTGGGAACAGACGACGCTAGCGCAGGCACTGCGCAAGTCGCCTGAGCGCGCCAAGTCGTTCCAAACGTCCTCAGGCATTCCGATCCAGCGTTTGTATCTGCCCAAGCACGCCGACGCGCACTACATGGAGAAGATCGGTTTTCCGGGCGAGTATCCATTCACGCGCGGCATCCAGCCGACCATGTATCGCGGCAAGCTGTGGACAATGCGCCAATACGCCGGCTATGCCACTGCTGAAGAATCCAATGCGCGCTACCGCTTCCTGCTCTCACAAGGGCAGATGGGTCTCTCGGTCGCCTTCGATCTGCCGACTCAGATCGGCTACGACGCCGACGATCCAATGGCGCTTGGCGAAGTGGGCAAGGTTGGCGTCAGCATCTGCAGCATTCACGACATGGCGCGCCTGTTCGAGGGCATTCCGCTCGATCAGGTCAGCACAAGCATGACCATCAACGCGCCAGCAGCAATTTTGCTGGCGCTGTACATCGCAGTTGGCAAGCGGCAAGGCGTGCCGATGCACAAGCTGCGCGGCACGGTTCAAAACGACATCCTGAAGGAATACATTGCGCGCGGCACGTACATCTTCCCGCCAGCGGCGAGCATGCGCCTGACCACGGATATCTTCCGCTTCTGCCGCGATCACGTGCCGCACTGGAACACAATCAGCATCAGCGGCTATCACATTCGCGAGGCAGGCAGCACTGCTGTGCAAGAGGTCGCCTTCACGCTCGCAAACGGCATCGCCTACGTGCAAGCCGCGCTTGAAGCGGGCTTATCCGTAGATGAATTTGCGCCGCAGCTCTCGTTTTTCTTCAGCGCGCACAACCAATTCTTCGAGGAAGTGGCGAAGTTCCGCGCCGCGCGCCGCCTTTGGGCGCAAATCATGCGCGAGCGCTTCGGCGCTCGCGACCCGAGGTCGTGGCAATTGCGCTTCCATGCGCAGACAGGTGGCAGCACGCTGACCGCGCAGCAGCCAATGAACAACATCGCGCGCGTGACCGTGCAAGCGCTCGCCGCGATTCTAGGCGGCACGCAAAGCCTGCACACCAACAGCATGGATGAAGCGCTCGCCTTGCCGACGGAGAGCGCTGTGCAGGTAGCGCTGCGCACACAGCAAATTCTGGCGTATGAGAGCGGAGTCGCCGATACTGTTGATCCGTTGGCGGGCAGTTACTACGTGGAAGCGCTGACCGATGAGATCGAGGCGCGCGCGCGGCGCTACATCGAGCAAATTGACGCGCTCGGCGGCGCGTTAGCAGCCATCGAGTGCGGCTACATCCAGAGCGAGATTCAAGAAGCCGCGTACGCCTATCAGCAGGCAGTGGAACGCGGCGAGCAGATCGTGGTCGGCGTGAACAAGTTCACAGTGCCTGAAGAGACGCCGATCGAGACGCTGCGCGTCTCAGAGGCAGTTGAGCAAGCGCAGCGCGCGCGCTTGGCGGACTTGCGCGCACGACGCGACTCAGCGCGCGTGAGCGAGATTTTGGCGCAGATCGAAGCGGCGGCGCGCAGCAGCGATGCGCCGCTGATGCCCCTCTTCATCGAAGCAGTTGAGCGCGAGGCGACGCTCGGCGAGATTTGCAACGTCTTGCGCAGTGTCTTCGGCGAGTATCGTCCCAGCGTCTCGATCTGAGCAGTCTCGATCTGTGCAGCTCGATCTGCACCTCTCGGACTCACGCTTCAGCGTCTTTTTTGGCCGGCACGGGCATGGTCGCGCCTTCTTGCTTGGTGAAGATCAGGCCAGTGCCTTCTGCGTTCACGTCCACCAAGACCACATCGCCGCGCCCGAACGTGCCTTTCAAGACTTGCACTGAGAGCGGGCTCTCAACATGGCGCTGAATCGCCCGCCGCAACGGACGCGCGCCGAATTGCGGATCGTAGCCTTGCCGCGCCAGCCAAGCGCGCGCCGCAGGTGTCAGCTCGATCACTAAGCCTCGCTCGCCCATGCGCTCTGCCACCTGGCGCATTTGCAGGTCAACAATGCGCTCAACCTGCTCCAGCGTCAGCGGACTGAAGATGATCACTTCGTCAATGCGGTTGAGGAACTCGGGGCGGAAATTCTCGCGCAGCGCGCGCTCAATTTTCTTGTGATCAGCCACCACCTCAGGATCGCGGCTGGTCACGAAGCCAAGCGCGCCGCCTTTGCGCACGAATTCCGTGCCTAGATTGCTGGTCATGATGATGACCGCGTTGCGGAAGTCCACTGTGCGCCCTTGGCCGTCGGTCAGCCGTCCCTCATCGAGGATTTGCAGCAAGGCGTTCCAGACGTTCGGGTGCGCCTTCTCGATCTCATCGAACAGCACCACGCTGTAAGGACGCCGCCGCACAGCTTCGGTCAGTTGACCGCCTTCCTCATAGCCAACATAACCCGGCGGCGCGCCAAACAAGCGGCTGACCGTGTGCGCTTCGCGATACTCGCTCATGTCAATGCGCACCAGCGCGTCTTCATCATCGAAGAGGAACTCGGCGAGCGCTTTGGCAAGCTCGGTCTTGCCGATGCCTGACGAGCCGAGAAAGATGAACGAGCCAATCGGACGATTCGGATCCTTCAGGCCGCTGCGCGCGCGCCGAATGGCATCCGCGACAGCGGCAACCGCCTCATCCTGCCCGATGATGCGCTCGTGAAGCGCCTCTTCCATGCGCAAGAGCTTCTCCGCCTCAGTTTCCAGCATCTGGTTGACAGGAATGCCTGTCCACTGCGCGACGACCGCCGCGATATCGTTGGCGTCCACCACATCGTCCAGCGTATGCTCGCGCCGCCAGGCCTCTAGCTCGCGCTCGTACTGCTGCTCTAGCTGAATGCGCTGCATCTTGTACTGCGCGGCGCGCTCGTAGTCGCGCGCCAAGCCTGCCGCTTCTTCCTCAGCTGTCAGCCGATCCAGCTCATTTTTGAGCCGCTTCAGCTCAGGCGGCAAGCTGTAGAGCGCTACGCGCAGCTTAGCAGCCGCTTCATCTATCAAGTCAATCGCCTTGTCAGGCAGGAAGCGGTCGGTCACATAGCGATGACTGAGCCGCGCCGCTGCTATGAGCGCTTCTTCAGTGAAGCGCACTTTGTGGTGCGCTTCATATCGGTCGCGCAGTCCTTTGAGCATCTCGATGGTCTGCTCGACGCTCGGCTCGTCCACGAAGACAGGCGCGAAGCGGCGATCAAGGGCTGAGTCCTTCTCGATGTGCCGGCGATATTCGTCTAGCGTGGTGGCGCCGATGCAGTTCAGCTCGCCGCGCGCAAGGGCAGGCTTGAGCAGGTTCGCTGCGTCAATTGCGCCTTGCGCCGCGCCCGCGCCGACTACCGTGTGCAGCTCGTCAATGAATAGGATAATCTCGCCTTCGCTGCGCTGAATCTCTTCAATCGCTGCCTTCAAGCGCTCTTCAAACTCGCCGCGAAAACGGCTGCCGGCGATCATCGCGCCTAGATCAAGGCTGACCACGCGCTTATTCAGCAGCAGCTCAGGCACATCGTGATTAGCGATCTTCTGCGCCAAGCCTTCGACAATAGCCGTCTTGCCGACGCCTGCCTCGCCGATCAGCACGGGATTGTTCTTAGTGCGGCGGCACAGAATCTGGATCACGCGCAAAATCTCCTCATCGCGCCCAACGACGGGATCGAGCTTGCCTTCCTGCGCCA
Organism: Chloroflexota bacterium; assembly: GCA_017743585.1. GTDB lineage: Bacteria > Chloroflexota > Anaerolineae > Aggregatilineales > UBA2796 > CP2-2F. Next base: position 13,864 of record JAGHYP010000010.1, on the reverse strand, counting down.
TGCGCGTCAGGTCGCGGCTGTAGCGCTCGAGCGTGCGGTAGCGCGTCTCGGCTTGCGGGTCGGTCACGCGCTGACCGCCGCGAAAATCCTTGATGATATCCAGCACGCGATCTTTGGTGATGCCCGCTTCTTTCATCATGCGCGCAATGGGGGTGTTGCGCTCGGCGATGATGGCGAGGAAGATATGCTCAGTGCTGATGTACTCATCGCGCAGCCGATTCGCCTCTTCTTGCGCGAGGTCAATGATGCGCTTGACGCGCGGCGTCATGAAAATTTGCCCGGCGCCGCCGCCGTAAATCGCGACCTTCGGCGTGGAGCGCAGTATCTCGTCTAGCTTGTAGCGCATCGCCTCTTGATCGACGTTCATCTTCTCCAGAATCTGAGGGATGACGCCATCAGGCTGCTCGAGCAGTGCCAGCAGAATATGCTCGGTATCCACTTGATTATGCCCGTAGCGCTGCAGAATCTCGTAGGCGCGCGCAGCGGCATCTTGGGCGCGCTCTGTAAACCGGTCGAATCGCATCATAGGCTACCTTGCCTCTCGCTCGTGGAAAACTCGGCTTGGCGACGATCTTACGCCTGCTTTGGCGTTTGCCAAAAACCGCTTATCGTCCTTACCATCTGTTAAAAAGATAGCGCGGCACTTGTCAGAAAAGTGTAAAAAGCGGCTAAACGTTGCGTTAGCAGCGCCTAAGCGCAGGAATTCATATACTTTTGAGAAACGAGCAGCGGCAAGGGCGTTTATACTGAGCTAAGCGATTGCGCGCTAGACGAGATGGAAACAGCTTTCATTCCCTTTGATCGCGCCGCAGATATCTACGACGCGACGCACAGCTTCCCTGCAGGAGAAGAGCGCGCCATCGCCGCCTTGATCGCTCAGGCGGGCAATCTGCGAAGGGAGAGCTGCGTGCTTGAGGTTGGTGTGGGCACAGGGCGCATCGCGCTGCCTTTGGCGCGCTATGTGGAGAGGCTCTACGGCATAGACCTCTCGCGCCCGATGATGAAGCAGCTGCGCAGCAAGCCAGATGCAAGCGCTATTCGCCTGAGCGAGGCGAACGCGCCCCGATTGCCCTTTCGGCGCGCCGCCTTCGACGCCGTCTTGCTCGTCCATGTGCTGCACCTAATCGCCGATCGGCGGCGCGCGCTGCGCGAGATCGCCCGCGTGCTGAAGCCCGACGGTCTGCTGCTGTGTGGCGGCGACACAGGCGATATGCTGCAAGGCGAGCTTTTTGCGCCGATTTGGTCGGCGTGGCGCGCTGCACTACCTGCTGAGAAGATCGAAAGCGTCGGCCTGACGCAACCTGTGCGCGAAGCCTTGCCGCCGCTCGGCTGGCGTCCCGTCGGCGCGCCGTGGCAGCACAGCTACACTGTGCAGCGCACGCCGAACGGCGCTTACCGCGCCATTGAGGAGCGTCAACTCTCCAATACCAATACATGGAGGCTGAGCGATGCTGAATTGGAGCATGGACTGCGGGCCGTCCGCGCAGCGATTGCAGCGCATTTCCCGCAGCCCGGTCAGCTGCTCGCGCTGAACGTCACGTTTGAGGTGCAGGCCTTTCAGCCGCCGCAAGCTATTCAGCACACAGCGTGAAGTGGATTGAGGTATCAAGAACTATGGAATGGGTTCGCATTCACGATACTTGGGTCGCCAACTACGAGAATTTGTCGTTCACAGTGCGCTGGTCGCGCGGGGCATGGCACTGGCGCGCCGTCTATTGCGAAGGGACAGCGGAAACGGCCCGATTGGCAGGCGATAATCGCAGCGAGCATCCTAACGGCTTTGTGGACGCTGAGAGCGCGCGCAACGCCGCTGAGCGCTGGCTGAAGCACTTGCTCGGAGATGCCTAGCGCATGGACAGCGCCCGACTGGCTTACCTTTGGCGAGTGTCTATTGCGGCTGAGCGCGCCTAACCGCTGCGCCCTGAGCAAGCGCACGGCATGGTCCTCGCGGCTGCCGAACATGCCACTCGGTCAGCGCGCTCTGCGCTTCATTGCGCAAGGCGGCGTGGACGTCAGCGACGTGCCGGGCGTCCCTAGTGAGCGCATGGGACTGCTCTTCTCGGCGCGGCGACCGCCGCCTTGAAGCTGAGCATCAGCGGCGATGTGGCGCTCATCACGCGCAGCGAGGTCGAGGCATTGATGGTGGGCGACTAGGGCACGTTGCACTATTAGTTGATCGCCCGCAAGAAATTGCGCGCTGCCCAGCCCGTCCGATTCGGCGCATTTATCTCGCGCACCTCCCACCACTCCAGGCCACTCGCGTTCTGCGGCCCTCCCATGATCATGAAGCGCGTCCGTTCGGGCGCAATGAAGAGCAGCGTGGCGCCAATTCCCGCGCCTGCGCGGATGTTCAGTCCGTTCAAGCCAACTCCGACCACCTCAACGATAACGCCTGGACGGAACTCGCCCGGCGGCAATGTAGCGGTCGGCACGACGGTCGGCAGCGGGACGACGGTCGGCAGCTCCACTTGCGGCAACGGCGTGAGCGTCGGCGGTGGGCCAATCGTGAAGGTCGCCGTGACCACGATCACAATTGGTGTCTGTCCGCCGGGCGCCGCCACGCCGCCGACAGCGTCCACCACTGCCCAAGCGCCAATGGCTGCCGCTGCCACGAAAGCGATCAGCACCAAGAGCGACCACCACGGCAAGTACCAGCCGCTCTCGCGCTTGCTGAGCGGCGGGGGACGGCGACGGACGGGTGCTTGCGGCAAGCGCGGCTCACTAAGCTCGTAAATCGGTAATGGCGGCGTGCAGCGCAACGGCTGCGCCTGGCGCGCCTGGCGCGGCTCAGCAGGCGACTGATGGGCGCCGCGCGGCGGCATGCCCGGCGCGATGCGCTTGATAGGCGTCGACTCAAGCGGGCGCGTCGGCTCAACAGACACGTCATCGTACTCAGAAGGGCTGTACGGGTCTTCGTAACGGCTCATGTCTTTATCCACTCCTCAAAGCGTTCACGTGACCACGTATTGATGACCTGCTCAGGGCTTGCCCAAGCGCGGCGCGCCGTGCGCACGCCAAATGGCAGGGCGGCGAAATCGGCGGCGGAGTGCGCGTCCGTATTGATGGAGAGCTTGATGCCGAGCTTGAGCGCCTGCCGAGCGTGCGCGCTATCCAAGTCGAGGCGATGCGGGTTGGCGTTGATTTCCAGCGCGGTATCTGTGGCGAGCGCAGCCGCGAATACGGCGTCCATATCCAGATCGGCAGGCTCGCGGTCAGGGATGAGCTGTCCGCGCGGATGCCCAATGATATCTACGTGCGGATTGTTGATCGCATTGAGCAGGCGCGCTGTGATGACGGCGCGTTCCTGACGCAAGCCTGTGTGCAGCGAGGCGATCACGATATCGAGCGCTGCCAGCACGTCATCAGGATAATCAAGCGTGCCGTCAGCTCGGATTTCCAGCTCTATGCCGTGATAAATGCGCAACGAGTCGCCGAATTCGGCTTGCACGCGCTGAATTTCCTCGCGCTGTGACCAAAGGCGCTCGACGCTCAGCCCGTTGGCGATGCCCAGGCTGTGCGAGTGATCGGTGATCGCGATGTATTGCAAGCCGCGCTCGCGCGCCTGCCGAGCTATCTCGCGCACGCTCAGGCGACCGTCGCTCCAGAGCGTGTGCATGTGCAGATCGGCGCGGATATCGCTTACTTCGATCAGCTGCGGCAAGGCGTTGGCTTGCGCCGCTTCGATCTCGCCGCAATCTTCGCGCAGCTCGGGCGGAATGTAAGGCAGGTCAAGCTGCGCATAGACTTCCGCTTCGCTGGCGCACAGGATTTCGCGTCCGCTGCCGTCGGTCGCTGTGAACGCCCATTCGTTCAGGCTGAGTCCGCGCTGCAGCGCCAGCTCGCGCAGGCGGATGTTGTGCGCCACGCTGCCTGTGAAGTAGCTAAGCGCCGTGCCGAAGCGCTCAGGCGGCACAGTGCGCAAATCGCATTGCAAGCCGCTCTCCAGCTCAACGGTGCTCTTAGTCTTGCTCTGACTGAGCACGCGCACCACGTCAGGATGGTTGACGAAGGCTTCCATGACCGCTTCCGCCTGATACGTGGCGACCAGCAGGTCGAGATTGCCGACAGTGGCGCACCCGCGCCGCAGACTGCCCGCTACCTCGGCGCGCAAGACGCCCGGCAACGCTTGCAGCGCTCGCAGAATGCGCTCAGCGGCTTGCCAAGCTAGATCAGCGCGCATGCGCGTCGTGCGGCGTGCCAACGCCTCAATGCTCTCTAAAATTCTCTGCTCGCTCTTGACGCCCATTGTCGGCAGCGAGCGCAATTTGCCCTCGCGCGCCGCTGCTGCCAGCTCGGCGACTGAAGTGATGCCGAGCCGTTGATAAAACAGCATCGCTCTCTTCGGGCCGACGCCGTTGACGCGCAGCACATCTACCAGCCCCTGCGGAATTTCGCGCTTGAGTTCTTCCAGCAGACTCAGCGTGCCGCGCTCCAGCAGCTCGACGATCTTGGCGGCAATTGCCTTGCCGACGCCGTCAATTTCTTGCAAGCGCCCCTCAGCGGCGAGCTGACGCACATCGCGCGGCAACTCGCGCAAAGCCTCGGCAGCACGCTGATAGGCGATCGCCTCGAAACGATAAGCGGTCGCGTCCTTCAGGCGCAAGAGGTCGGCGAGTAAATCGAACGCATCCGCAACTTGGCGATTGGAGAGCATCGCAAGGCACGCCTCTCAGTCATTTAGCGCAGAGTATAGCGCATTCAGCTGTGCGCGTGTAGCGCGCTGAGCTTTGGCAGCAGGTCGCGCCTGCGCCCGTCGCCATCGGCAAGTGGATGCGAGACGCAATTCCTCGATTTCGGACTGGCGGCGATTGGGATTTGCCCAGCGCTCAGCGCGAGTTCGCCCGCCATCATGCCGCCGCTTTCACAGCGGCGCGCGAAATCTGCTGAAGCTGCCCAAAAAGCGCTATGATAGAGCGCTGCTTGTGAAACTAGCCGACGCTCTGGTGAGTGATGACCATGAAACTTCGAGGCTGTTTGCGCTTCTTCGGGCGCGCGCTGTTGCTGGCAGGCTTACTAGGCGCTGCTGTGTGGCTGCTGAGCGCTGCGCTCGCCAATTTCCGCGAATGGCAGGCACGCCTTGAGCGCCGCGCGCTGATCGAGCAGCACAGCACGCTCTTCCCTGCCACAGGCACTGCGCTGCAGCAAGATCGGTTGCGCGTGCCGACGCCGACGCCGCTCGCCATGCCGCTGAACGTGCGCTTTTTGCCTGAGCAGGCTGCACATGGCATCTTCGCGCCGCCACTCCTGCCCACCAATACGCGCCGCCCCACGCGCACGCCCGACCCGAGCGCCTTCACGCTGCCTCCTGAGCCAACGCCGACCCCGCTGCCTGCCACCAGCACCTTGCCGCGCGTGCCTTTCCGCGAGATTTGCACCGAGAAGCCGCAAGTGACTGCCGTGCCGCCGCGCGCGCCGCGCCTGCGCTCTGATCATGATATCCTGAACATCCTCCTGCTCGGCACGGACGAAGACCTGCAACCAAACGAACCTTCCGTGCGCACGGACACAATGGTGATCGTCTCGATCAACCGCACTGTTGGCAGCGTCGCCATGCTTAGCTTGCCGCGCGACCTGTACGTCTGCATCCCGCAGCTCGGCATGCAGCGCCTCAACGTCGCCTATGGCTGGGGCGAAGCCGTTGGCTGGTCGCCTAACGGCGGCTTCGGCCTGCTGCAGGAGACGATCATGTACAACTTCGGCATCCCGATCCACTTCTACGCCAAGGTCAGCTTCAATGGCTTCAAGGCGATCATTGACTCGCTTGGCGGCATCAACATTGCAGTGGATTGCCCGATGATCGATCAATTGCGCTTCACAGGGCAGTACGACCTGCAAGGCACGCCTATCTACGCGCCATACACGCTCGATGTCGGCTATTATCACATGGATGGCTCGCTCGCGCTCTGGTATGCGCGCGTGCGCCAACGCCTGAGCGACTTCGACCGCAATCGCCGCCAACAGCAGATTCTGCGCGCCATCTGGCGCGAAGCGCTATCGCAAGGCATCTTGCAGAGAGCGCCAGAGCTGTGGGGCCAAGCAAGGCAGGTGGTGCAGACCAATTTGCAGCTTCAGGACGTGATCGGCTTGCTGCCCATCGCGCTGAACCTAGCGCCTGAGAACATCAGGAGTTTCCAGCTGATCAAAGGGCGCGAGACAGAGGCCTGGCGCACGCCTTACGGCGAAGATGTGCAAATTCCGACCGAAGGCTTGTTTGAGACCTTGCGTCAGTTCTACACGCCGCCTGCGCGCAATCGCTTGGTGCGCGATCTGGGCAGCGTCGAGGTGATCAACAGCTCATCCAAACCGAACTACGATCTGGTGGCGGTCGATCTGCTCAGCTGGGAAGGCATTCACGCCGTTGCGCGCGGTCAGGGCGAGCCTGCTGCGAGGACCGTCATCTACGATTACACGGGCGCTGCATCGCCGCAAGCCTTGCAAGTGCTGCGCCGCGCGCTCAACATCCGCGCCGATCGGATCGTCAGCCAGCCCGATCCAAACCGCACAGTGGATTTTCGGATTGTGCTAGGCGTAGATTACGTCCCGTGCAGCGCGCCCGGCTTTGGCACACGAGTCAACTAGCAGTGTGTAGCGAGTCGTCATGTTCGATGATGTGATTGTTGATTGGCTGAGCGATGATGAAGACCCTGAGCGGGGTTTTGCTGAATGGTGGGCGAGATTCCACACCGGCAACGAGGGAAGTGCGGACGACAGTCCGTTCCCCGAAGACTGGCAAGATAATCCGCCTGACGAAGACGCCGACGACGTAGACTAGCGCCTCGGCAGCTGTGCCAACTCGCGCGCGAAGGCGTTGTGTTGGCGCAAGACCTTCGGCAGGTCAATTGTGGTGAGCTGCCCTTCGCGCACCACCACGCGACCGTTGATCACGCTATAGGCGACTCGCGGCGGCGCGCAAAAGACCAACGCCGCCGCAGGGTCGCTCCACGCGCCTGCGAAGGCGACTTGATTCAAATCCACTGCGATGAAGTCCGCCGCCATGCCGACCGCCAACGCGCCGATGTCATCTCTGCCCAAGACCGCCGCGCCGCCGCGCGTGGCTAGCTCCAGCGCCTCGCGCCCGCTCATGGCGGCTGGATCGCCGCCCACCCGCTGCAAGAGCATCGCCATGCGCGCTTCCGCCAACATATGTCCTGAGTCATTTGAGGCCGAGCCGTCCACGCCCAAGCCGACGCGCACGCCTGCCTTGCGCATGGCGCGAATTGGCGCGATGCCGCTCCCCAAACGCATGTTGGAGCTGGGGCAGTGTGCCACGCCTGTGCCGCTCCGCGCGAATTTGCTGATGCCCTCAGCGTCCAGCTTCACGCAGTGGGCATGCCAAACGTCCGCCCCGAGCCACGCCACCGATTCGGCATACTCCGCCGGGCTCAAGCCGAACCGTTCAAGGCTATAAGCGACGTCGTTGTCATTTTCGGCGAGGTGCGTGTGCAAGTGCACGCCATAGGCGCGCGCCAAACGCGCTGATTCGCGCATCAGGTCTTGCGAGACGCTGAAGGGGGAGCAAGGCGCCACCACAATGCGCAGCATCGCGCCGCGCCGCGCGTCATGATAGGTCTCGATCAGGCGTTGCGTATCGCGCAGGATGAACGCTTCATCTTCCACCAGACAGTCGGGCGGCAAGCCGCCTTGACTTTCGCCAAGGCTCATGCTGCCGCGCGCGGCGTGAAAACGCATCCCGATCTCTTGCGCGGCGCGGATCGAGTCGTCAAGGCGGCAATCGTTCGGATACAAGTACAGGTGATCGCTGCTGGTTGTGCAGCCCGAGAGGATGAGTTCCGCCATAGCGGTCAGAGTTGAGATGTAGATCATCTCAGCGCGCAGGTGCCGCCATATGCCGTAATGCGCGCGCAGCCAACCGAACAGCTCGCGATCCTGAGCGTGCGGCGTGACGCGCGTCAGGCTCTGGAACATGTGGTGATGCGTGTTGACCAAACCGGGCAACACGACGTGATCGCGCAAGTTGAGCGTCTCATCAGGCGTCTCGCGGAGCGCGGCGCGCACGTCCGCCGTCGTGCCGATCAGCTCAATGAAGCCGTCGCGGACGAAGAGCGCGCCATCGCTGATCTCGCGGCGCTGATCGTCAAAGGTGAGCAACGTGTGCGCGTGTTCAGCCAGCAGCGTTGGCATGCTCACGTCCTTCGTTGATAGATCGGGCGACCTTCGGCGAAGGTCATCTGCACGCGCAAAGCTGAGTCGAGCAAGACCAGATCGGCATCGTAGCCGACGCGCAGACTGCCTTTGCGATGCGCCAGACCGAGCTGCCGCGCCGCGTTGGCGCTGAAAATCGGCATCAGCGCCTCGACGCCGAGCCCGGTCGCTGCCTGCAAGTTGCGCAGCGCGGCGTCCATCGTCAGCAGGCTGCCTGCCAGCGTGCCGTCGCTGAGCGTTGCCTTGCCGCTGCGCACGTAGACTATCTGCCCGCCCAGTTCGGATTGCCCTTCGCTCATGCCTGCGGCGCGGATCGCATCAGTGACGGCGATGACGCCTTGCGCGCCCTTGAGGCGCACCAAAAGCGCCATCACGGCAGGATGCACGTGATGATTATCGGCGATCAGCTCACAGGTGAGCAAGTCGCAGGTCAATGCCGCGCCGACCACGCCGAGCGCGCGATGATGCAAGCCTGTCATCGCGTTGAAAGTGTGCGTTGTCTGGCGCGCGCCACGCCGAACAGCATCAAGCGCTTGCTCGTAGCTGGCTTGTGTGTGTCCAATGCTGATCAGGATGCCGCGCTCAGCGCAGGCTGCCATGAAAGCGACATTCGCCTCAAACTCAGGCGCAACGATCACTTGACGGATGGCGTTCAAGGTCAAGGCGAGCCACTCGGCGTATTCAGCAGGCGCAGCCAAGCGCACATGCTCAGCGGGCTGCGCGCCCCTTGCCTTCACATTGATGTACGGACCTTCTAAATGCGCGCCGAGCAACGTAGCGCCGTCAGGTTGCGCGCCGATGCACTCTGCGATGTTGCGCAGTGCAGCTGTGATCGCCTCACGGCTTGCGGTCACGGTTGTGGCGAGGAAATTCGCCACGCCATGTGCTGCGAGGAAGCGCGCCATGCCGCGCAAAGCCTCAGGCGTCGCGTCCATTGTATCGAAGCCATGGCCGCCATGGACGTGCAGGTCTATGAAAGCAGGCGCCAAGTAGCCGCCTGCGCCGTCAATGCGTTGAGCATCGGGCAGCTCAAGGCGGCGCGCCTGTGCCAATTTGTGCGATGCGCGCGCCATCGGTCAGCAGCCAATCGGCGCTGCCGCCAGGCATGATGACGCGCACATTCTCAAAAAGATAGCGCATGATCGCTCTGAGAGGCGCGGCAACGGCACGTGAGCGAGGTGCAGATGATCGAGTTGTTTCGGCGGCTTTGCCAGTGGCTTGCGTCAGTAGCCTGCGTCATTCTGGCCGCGCTGCCGCGCCACTGCCGGCGCGTATTCCCACTCCCTGCGGCAGAGCGCCGCGCTCGCCAAGTTCCCTGAGCAGGAGAGCCGGAGATGGCGGCGCGCTTGATGAACTCTCTTGGGGCGCGCTGCCCAACGCCCGCCGCGGCGCAGCGCTTCGATATCCATCCATCAGCACTTCACAGCTGACCGCGCAGCCCTCGCTCTAAACGCTCGGCGACTTCGCGCCCGTGCGGCTTGATAAACAATGACAACGGGCAACTTGCGCAGCCTTCTGCGCTATTCGGGGTCGCTTGGTGGCATAGGACGAGCGAACTGGCTGGTGCGGTCGAGCGGAGTATCGGGCGGCCGCAGGATTTCGCGCGGCACGCGGCTGGTCGTCTCGGCATCTGGCGGCGGCGCTGGCGGATTGGGCGGCATAGCGACTTTTGAGGTGGGCAACGCTTCGGGCCGTACTGTGATCACGCGCGGCACTTGAGCCGTGTCCGAGACAGATTTTGTCTCATGGCGTAGATCGGCCAGAAAATAGCGCGGCGGCCATAGGTCGCTCAGGTTTGTGCCTTTCAGCTGCCGCTGACTCAGCGCGCTGCGCAGCGCTTGCAGCGCAAAGAATGCCGCTAAAGCGAACGAGACGATTGAGATAAGCGTCGAAGCGTCCATACATGCACGCCCTTCCTAAAAATTCAAACGGTCTGACTCAAAAACGCGCCGCTAGCGGTCTGTTCAGCGGAGCGTGAGCCTAGAGCGCGTTCGGCACGCCTCGCCACTGCTGGAGCTCAGGTTCAGCTCGCAGTGACCGCCTTCCGACTACAGAGCAGGCTCGGTATGGGGTGAGAGTTCAAGCACGGCGTGCGATTCCCTCGTGGCGCAGCCCCTCAGCTCAAGGTGCCTTCATTGTAGCGTGGAGAGCTGAGCTTTGGCTAACAAAAGCTGGCGCGCTCGGCAAGAAACTGCCACAACACACTTCACAAACAGCTTAGAGATGTAATTCCATTCAGCATTTTCTTTTCTCAGGGAGCAATGAATAGCCGTCACAGCGCGATTCGTAGCGCTAGATAACGTTATCCTCGTGATAAATGCCGAACTCAGCGCGGAGAACGTCCATGATCTCCTGCAAAGTCGCGTAGCTGCGCGCTGCCTCCAAGATGAACGGCATCAGGTTCTGTGTGCCGCGCGCTGCTTCGCGCAGCGCTGCCAACGCGCTACCGACGCGCTCGTTATCGCGCTCAAGGCGCAAAGCCTGCAAGCGCGCCACCTGCCGATCGTAGCCGTGCGGATCCATCTCGAGAATTGGAATTTCAACTTTAGCGGTCGGATCGGCATATCGGTTCACGCCGACGATGACCTGCTCGCCACGCTCTACCCGCTGCTGGAAGGCGAAGGCCGCATCCGCGATCTCTTTCTGGAAAAAGCCGCATCGAATGGCGGGCAACACGCCGCCCAGCTCTTCAATGCGGCGGAAATAAGCGTAGACCGCCGCCTCAATCTCGTTGGTCAGCTTCTCGAGGAAGTAACTGCCGCCGAGCGGATCGACCGTGTTGACCACGCCGCTCTCGTGCGCGATGATCTGCTGCGTGCGCAGCGCGATAGTCACGGCTTTCTCGCTCGGCAGCGCCAAGGCTTCATCCATGCTGTTAGTGTGCAAAGATTGCGCACCGCCCAGCACAGCCGCCAACGCCTGAATCGCCACGCGGATGATGTTGATCTCAGGCTGTTGCGCGGTCAGGCTCACGCCGGCGGTCTGGCAGTGGAAGCGCATAAGCCACGAGCGCGGATCCTTGGCGCCGAAGGTCTCGCGCATCTCGCGCGCCCAGATGCGCCGCGCCGCGCGCAACTTGGCGATCTCTTCGAAGAAATCGTTATGCACGTTGAAGAAAAACGAGAGGCGCGGCGCGAATTCATCGATCTGCAAGCCGCGCGCAAGCGCCCAGCGGACGTATTCCAAGCCATTGGCGAGCGTGAAGGCGAGCTCTTGCACGGCAGTGCTGCCCGCTTCGCGGATGTGGTAGCCGCTGATGCTGATCGTATTCCAATGCGGCATGTGGCGCGTGCCGAACTCGATAGTATCTGTCACAAGGCGCATGGACGGCTCAGGCGGAAAGATGTACTCTTTCTGCGCTATGTATTCCTTCAAAATGTCGTTTTGAAGCGTGCCGCGCAGGTTTTCCATTGGCACGCCCTGCTTCTCTGCCGCTACGATGTAAAACGCCCAGATCACTGCCGCAGGACTGTTGATCGTCATGCTGGTGGTCACTTCGCCTAGCGGAATGCCGTCAAAGAGGATTTCCATATCGCGCAGCGAGCTGACCGCCACGCCGCACTTGCCGAACTCGCCAAGCGCCTCAGGCGCGTCAGTATCGTAGCCCATCAATGTGGGCAGATCGAAGGCGACCGATAAGCCCATGTTGCCTTGTGAGAGCAGATATTTGAAGCGGGCGTTGGTCTCTTCAGCCGTGCCGAAGCCTGCGAACATCCGCATTGTCCACAGCTTGCCGCGATATCCTGTGGCGTGAATGCCGCGCGTGAATGGATACTCGCCTGGAAAACCGAGATCGGTCATGTAATCGAAGTTGGGTAGGTCGAGCGGCGTGTACAGGCGCGCAATCGGCTCGCCAGAGGTGGTGATGTACTCAGAGCGACGTTCAGGCATCTTCGCCAGCGTCTTGTGCAGGGTTGTCTCTTCCCAGCGGTCGCGCTCAGCGGCGAGTTCTTCTAACTTCTTGGCGTCAAACATTGAGCAAAGCTCCCCTAACATCAAAATAACATCAAAATAGTGTTCATCATGCGCTGGATTATGTGCTGGCTGAATTGTAGCACACAGCGCGCTTTGTCACTCCACGTCGCCTGAAGGCGGACGCCGCTCAGGCGGCACATAAGCGATCACGCGCAACGGCACAGCCTCAGATTCTTGCTGCGAGCCGTCAATCAACTGCGCCCGCGCGATGATGGCGTACTCCCCCACTTGCAGTTGCCACCACGCCCAGTATGGCTCTGTCGTCGCCGTTGCGATCAGCGTCTCCCGACCCTTGCTATCGCGCAGCCAATATGAGACTTCTTGCGTGCCGCTCGGCACAGCAGCTGAGAGCTTGACGCGCTGCGCTTCGAGTGGAATGAGGGGCGTCAGCTGGAAGATAGTATGCGGATCAGGCGTGAGCAGGCGCACTGCCGAGACCTGACGCGAGACCTTGCGCAGCGGCACGGGGGGAGGCTCAATGCCTCTGCGCGCCGCCCAAGCGCGCGCCTCCTGCGGCAAGACGAGGTAGACGCGCTCACGCCTGAAGGATGGCGGCGTGTTCTCATCAGCCAACAAGCCAGTGCGCATATCTATCGTGAATACCTGATACAGATCGTCGTATTTGGTCGGAACAGTGCCGCGAATGAACCACTCCACGCGCCGCTGCGGACAGTACGGCGTTGGCAGCAAGCCTGAGAGCGCACAAACTTCCGCCTGCACCAAGCCATCAGGTCGCTCAAAAGGCAGTTCAGGCTGATCCTTCAGCACCTCGCGCATGAATTCATTCCAAATTGGGCTGGCGCCGCTGACGCCGCTCACGTTGACCATCGGCTGATTGTCCGGGTTGCCGACCCAGACGCCAGCCACCAATTGTGGCGTGTAGCCGACCGTCCAGTTATCGCGGAAGTCAGTGGTTGTGCCTGTTTTCACAGCAGCAGGGCGACCGAGGCTGAGCGGGCTGCGCACGCCAAATGACGGCATGCGCGCCTCAGGATCGCTCAAGATATCTGTGATCAGCCATGCCACGCGCTCGTCTATGACGGGCTCAGCAGGCGGCGGCGGCTGCCATTCGTAGAGCAGCTCGCCATCGGCTGCCTCAACGCGCAACAGCAAGCTGATTGGGATCGGTCTGCCGCCGTTGGCGAGCGCGGCATAGGCAGCGACCAGCTCGGTCAAGCGCACCTCACTGCCGCCGAGCGCGATGGACAGATCGTAACGCTCAGGGTCGTTCAGCGTGGTGATGCCGAGCTGAGTCAGCAGCTTGATCAGCGCGTTCACGCCGACCTTTTCAAGCGCCACGACCGCTGGTATGTTGTAGGAAGAAGCTAATGCCTCGCGCACAGAGACCGGTCCGTGTTCCACCAAGCCGTAATTATGCGGCGTGTAGCTCTCGCCGCGCCGTGTGACAAATGGCGTGGTCACGTCCAGCACCATTGTGGCAGGCGTCCATGGCTCAGCGCGGTTCGGATCGAAGGTCAAGGCGTACACGAACGGCTTGAGCGCCGAGCCGGGCTGCCTTGGCACAACTGCCATGTTGATGGCGCCGTCAATCTCAGCGTTGAAGAAATCTACGCTGCCGAGCATGACCAGCACCTGCCCTGTGCGCGGGTCGAGCGCGACTAGGGCGGCGCCTGCCGCCTGGCTGGACGGTTTATCATCCCGATCCGTGTTCAGCGCGGCGAGATGGCGCTTGGCGACCTGCTCGGCGACGCGCTGCCAATCCAGA
>JAGHYP010000268.1 GCA_017743585.1 Chloroflexota bacterium | reverse complement strand
GTGATCACATCGGCAACGCTCAGCCGCTTGCCGCCTTTGCGCCGAAACAGAAAGGCGAATAGTTCGGCGCCCCACCAGCGATAATTCGCGGTATCGCGTTGCGCAGCGCTTGCTCGCGCCATGTCGCGCCCCTCCTAGAGCGACTCAAGCTGTCGTCTGTTGAGGGCGAGCTGAATCAGGGTCAGCACGGCGAGGACTGCCGCCAGCATCAGCGAGACCGCCGCCGCCATGCCCCAGTTATTCGGCGGCTCAAAAGCAGTGCGGTAGATGTACTGCACGGTCAACACAGTGGCTGTGCCGGGCCCGCCGCCTGTCAGCACGTAGACGTGATCGAACATCTGGACGCCGCGAATCAAGGTCAGCACAAGGACAACGAGCAAGGTCGGGCGCAGCAGGGGCAGCGTGACTTTCCAAAAGCGCTGAAACTCAGAGGCGCCGTCAATCTTGGCTGCCTCATACAGCACAGGCGGAATGCTTTGCAACCCCGCCAGCAGGATCAGCGCGTAGAAGCCCAGCTGCGCCCAGATGCTGACGAAAATCGCCCAGAACATCATCCAGCCGCCGTCCAGCACAAAGGCGATTGGCTCAATCCCGAAGAAGCCGAGCAAGGTGTTGATCAAGCCGCCGCGCGTCTGCAGCATCCACTTCCAGATGAGCGCCACCACCACTGGCGAGAGCAGGACAGGGAAGAAGAAGGCGCTGCGGAAGAAGCCGCGCAACCGAATATCGCGGTTGAGCGCGAGCGCCACTAGCAACGCCAGCACAATCATGCTCGGCACTTCTACGATCACGAAAAGAAACGTATTCCGCACTGCGAAGAAGAACACATCCTCGCGGCAGGTGGAAATGTCCGTGATATCAACGCAGTCGAACAAGCGCTCGAAGTTGCCCAAGCCGACCCATGTCCGCTTCTCGGGCACGATCGAGCTGCCGCCCGTGAAGGCGAACAAGAAGTTGAGAATCAGCGGCAGCAGCACGAAGGTGAAGAAGATCAGCATGTTGGGCAGCACAAAGAAGTAGGGCATTCGCTTATGCCCGATCAGGCGCTCAAGGCTGCCGACGATTGCGTCTAGCGCATACAACGCGCCCAGCACAGGTAGGCTGAGAATTTGTTTGATCCCACGCGCTAACGAAAAACGCGACCTGCCCGAATCAGTTGTAATTTCCATTGCTGCTTCCAGAAGAAACAAGCACTCTAGCGTTGTGCGTGCGATTTTAGCGGCAAGGCGGCAAGCGGGCAACCGCAGGAGGCAAAAAGCGCCGCCCTGCTTGCGTCAGAGCGGCACTTCGCGCGGGTAGAAAGCGTGCTTGTTTGCTTATTTACTTGATCTCGACCACAGCGCCGACTTCTTCCAGCTTCTTCTTAGCGTCTGCAGCGGCTTCCTTCGAGACGGCTTCCAGCACAGGCCTCGGCGCGCCTTCTACCAAATCCTTCGCCTCTTTCAAGCCCAGATTGGTCAGCGTGCGCACCACCTTGATCACGTCAATCTTCTTCGGGCCAACTTCCTTGAGGATCACCGCGAATTCTGTCTGCTCTTCAACAGGCTCTGCCTCGGCGGCAGGCGCAGCTGCAGCGCTTGCTACTGGCGTCGCCACCATCGGCACCGCAGCGGCAGCTTTCACGCCCCAAGCCTCCTCCAGCGCCTTCGTCAGCGCAACGATCTCCATGACCGTCATCTTGCTCAGTTCGGCGACCAGCGCCTGAATATCTGCCATGTTTGATCACACCTCCGTATGTCACAAGTTGCTCGGTTCAGTTCAAAATATTCCCTTGCGCGCAGATCGCGCGCGGATTGCCTTAAGCGGCATCGCTGCTGCCTTGCAATTTATCGCTATACGCCTTCAGCACTCGCACCAAATTCTGCGCAGGCGTGCTGATCAGCGCCAAGAATGACGTGGCGGCGCTTTGCAGCGTGCCGATCAGCATCGCGCGCGCCTCCTCGAGCGTAGGCATTGCGGCGAGCGCCTCGAGCTGCTCTGCCTTGAAGACCGTCTGCCCCATCACGGCGCCTTTCAGCACCAGCAACGGCTGATCCTTGATGCCCAGCAAGGTCTTGGTCACTTTCGCCACGTCGCTATGCGCCAGCGCCACTGCGACCGGCCCTGCAAATAGATCGTCAGGCGCGGCGAAGCCCGTCTCGCGCAGCGCGATCTTGAAGATCGTGTTCTTCACCACTGTGTAAGAGCCATCTACAGCGCGCAACGCCTTGCGAATTGCTGTTAGGTCTTTCATGGACATGCCGCGATATTCAGTGACAACCATGCCCTGTGTGCGGCGCAGCACGTCCAGATAGGCGTTATAGATCGCCTCTTTCTTCGCCCTGTTGAGCGCCAAGGCCGGATCCCTCCTTTCTTCAGAGATGAAACGTACCAAAAAAGCGGCCTTTTGGCGCGCGCACAAAAGACCGCCTTCAGAAGTCGGCTGGAAGCATCAGGGGCGAATTGGACTGTGCTTCACCTCGGCAGGCGGACTCATTAAGCTGCGCTGAGCAGCACCTGCGGTCTACGGTGCGAGCGTCGCCAATCATACCGATTGGCGCCCTGTTCGTCAAGAGCGACCTTCGCAAAGGCGCTGGCACAAGCTATAATCGCGCATTGGCGTTTTGCAGCCGACACTTACCTGAGCGAGTGAAAACCTGTGATCCACTCTTATACACTGCTGACAGCGCTACTGATAGTCAGCTTCACGCCTGCAGTGCTGCTCTTGTTCGCTTATAGTCTGAACTTGATCTACCTGCTGCTCGCTGCGCTGCTCGCGCGCCGCCCGATAGCTAATGCGCCGCTTGCTGAGTATCCGCATGTGACTGTCCAACTGCCGCTCTACAACGAGCGGTACGTCAGCCGCCGTCTGATTGACGCGGTCGCGCAGCTCGACTACCCGCTTGAGCAGCTCACTATCCAAATCCTCGACGATTCAACCGACGATACGAGTCAGATCGTCGCCGAGGCTGTTGCCTATTGGCAAAAGCGCGGCCGAACCATCCAACACATTCGCCGCCCGACGCGCGAGGGCTACAAGGCAGGTGCGCTCGCCTATGGCTTGCAGTTTGTTCAGAGCGAGTACATCGCTATCTTCGATGCCGACTTTGTGCCGCCACCCGACTTTTTGAAGCAATGCCTGCCCGCTCTGATCGCCGATCCGCGCGCCGCTTTCGTGCAGGCGCGCTGGGAGCATCTGAACGCTGATCAGTGGTGGCTGACGCGCCTACAAGCCATCGCTGTGGATAGCCACTTCGGCATCGAGCAGCAAGGACGCGCGCAAAGCGGCTTGCCCTTCAATTTCAACGGCACAGCGGGCATCTGGCGGCGCGCAGCCATTGAGGCAGCAGGCGGCTGGCAAGCGCGCACCCTCACCGAAGACCTTGACCTGAGCTACCGCGCTTGGCTGAACGGCTGGCATGCGCTCTACCACAGGCACGTCAGCGCGCCTGCCGAGCTGCCCCCGACGATGAGCGCCTACAAACGTCAGCAGGCGCGCTGGGCGCAAGGCAGCCTGACCTGCGCGCGCTTGCTCCTGCCGCAGCTCTGGCGCAGCCGCTTGTCTATCGGCTGCAAGTTACAAGGGACAATCCACTTGCTCAGCTACTTGGTCAGCCCGACCATGATGCTGATCGTGGTCGCCTACACGCTCGGCATGCTTCTGCTCCCGCGCGAGGTCTGGTCAAACCTGCCGTTCATCACGTATGCCACTGGAATCAATCCATTCACCTTTGCGCCGTTGCTCTACTTGGTCGCCTCGCAGCTTCTGCTCGGGCGCCCGTGG
>JAGHYP010000267.1 GCA_017743585.1 Chloroflexota bacterium | reverse complement strand
ATACTCTATGAAGCCGAGCGGATCGCGCGGCGCAGCGCCGCCGCCGCGCAAGACGCGCTGCGTGCCGCTTGACGGACCTTTTGGATTCTCGACGGCGCTGCGCGAATAGTAGTCGGCGGCATACCAATCGGCTACCCACTCCCACGCGTTGCCTGCCATGTCCAGCACGCCAAACGGACTAGCGCCTTCGGGGAAGCTGCCCACGTCGCGCAAGACGCCTGAGTTCACGTTGGCGGGAATCTCATCGGCTGTGTTGCCCCAAGGATAGAGTCTGCCGTCTGTGCCGCGCGCCGCGAATTCCCATTCCGCCTCGGTTGGCAAGCGTTTGCCGATTGAGCGGCAGTAGGCGGTCGCCTCTGCCCACGAGACGCCCGTCACGGGCTGGTTATCGGCGCCGGGCGGAATGCTCGGCGCGGGCGGTCGGCGGATGAATTGGACTTGGCGGAAGTACAGGTCAATCCACACAGGCGCTTCAGGTAGTGCGCCACGCCTTGTGGTGCTGCCGCCATACTCGCTACCGCTACCGCGCGCCAGCATCAGCACTAGCTCGCGCCGCGAGACATCCACCAGTCCATCAGCGGGACGGCACGGCGAGTAACAACAGCTGCCATCAGCGCGCAGGATGCGGTGCTGGCTATCGCGCACGCCGGGTATGACCATCATGTGCGCGCCCAGTCCGCTGTAGACCCGCTTGCCATTCACGTAGACATCTGCCTTGCCCCAAGTGTTGATATCGCCGACCACTGCTGGCAGGATAGGCGACTCCTGACCGCTATCGCCGTGCATGTGGACGTGCGCGCCGACGCCGCCTTTCTGGAAGGCAGCCGTGCCGATGAACACATCGTGTACGATGCGAATCTCGCCCTCAATTGTGCGATTCGCTTCCGGCTGCAGCTTGCCCGTAAAGGTAACCACCACGCTGCCCGTGTCAGTGGTCGGATCGAGCTTCAGCTCGGCGCGCGCGTTCTCCAGCGGAAAGACCTTCTCGCCGTTGTAGCTGAAGCGGTCGTTCACATCGCCCAACACATAGCCTTCGGTCGCCACCACTTCCCACGTCGGATCGATGCCCGGCTGTTCCCAAGAGGCGGGCGCTTCAAAACCTGTCCGCTTAATGAAATCGTAGTAAGCGCGGTTAGTCACTTCTGTGCGATCTATGAAGAATGGCGCCAAGCTCACTTCGTGCGGCGGACGCTCATGCTCGTCGCCTGTCGCCAAGCCCATGAGGAATTTGCCGCCGCGCACGTAGACCATGCCTTCAGGCGGCGTCGGCTCAGCGAAGTGGCTCAGCACAGAAGCAAGACCTAGCCCTACCAACAAGCCAAGGACAGCGACAATGGCAACTGCCGCGAAGGCGACGCGATTCGTGCCGCTTGGCAGGCGCTCTGTGCTCAGCGCACGAACAGTCGGCGCGTCTATACTGACAGCAGACGCTTGGCCAGTCTGCGCTCTAGCGATGATCTCAGGCAAGCCCGTTGTCGCAATCTGATCAACTCGTCCGTCGAGCGCTGCTTCGAAGGCTTCAGCCATCTCACTTGCACGCGCAAAGCGATCTTGAGGATTCTTGCTCAGGGCGCGCAAGACGACCGCGTCCACGCCTTTTGGCAAGTCTTGCACAAACGCGCTTGGCGAAGGCGGGAGCTCGCTCAGATGTTTGATGATGATGCTTGCATTTGAGCCTATGAACGGCGTGCGCCCCGTGAGCAGCTCGAACAGCACGCAACCGAGCGCGTAAATATCCGCCAAGTGCGATAGGTCTGCCGCGCCTTCGATCTGCTCAGGCGACATGTAAGCCGGCGAGCCGGTCGTGTAGCCCGTCGCCGTCAATTTTTCTGAGCCGGCAAGGCGTGCCAAGCCGAAATCGGTCAGGACCAGGCGCTCGTCGGCGGTGATCATGATGTTAGACGGCTTAACGTCGCGATGGATCACGCCGCGCTGATGGGCGTAGTCCAGCGCAGCGCACAGCTGCACAAACCAGCGCCGCACTTCAGAGAGCGGCAAGCCGTTCGGCGCGGCGGCAATGCGCTTGGCGAGTGTCTCACCTTGGATGAGCTCCGTCACCATGTAAGACAAGCCGCCCTGCTCATCGAAGTCGAAGACGCGCAAGATGTTCGGATGGCTGAGCGAAGCAGCAGCGCGCGCTTCCTGCCGAAGGCGCGCCACAGCCTCAGGATCGTCAAGCCGCATCGGATGAATGACCTTGATCGCCACATACTGCGAGAGATCGGGGTTGAAGGCGCGGTAGACTTCCGCCATGTTGCCGCGCCCGATCAAGCCTTCGATCCGATACTTGCCGAGCATCTGCCCGTGCTTCAGATACGTGAGCGGTTGATCGTCCGCCATTGCCGTTCCTTAGTCCCAAATTGCGTGCTTTGATTATCATAACGCTTTTCAGGGCGCTTTAGGATGAACAACGACGAGGCGTTAGGCTACGTCTAATCTTGTGTATGCGCTCACCATGCTTTGACGTGAAACTGCACAGCGCGCGCAATGTGCGCCTGCTCGGCGTACAGATGCAGGCTGTATGCACCTGTCGTGAGCGAGTCGGGCAGCCTGAAGCGCCAATCAGCGATGATCCAGCCATCGGCGTTAGGCTCTGGCAGCGAAGGCATCTCAGCGCGCTGAAGGGCGCTTCCGCTTGCGTCGCGCAGCTCAAGCGCAAGGCTTGGCGCTTCGGATCGCTCGCCGCGCCACCACAAGCGAATTTCGAGCGTCTCGCCTTCGCGGAAGACGCCCAGCGCAGGCGAGTATGCGTTCTGTAACGTAGCGCCGTGAAAAGTCAGCTTGCCAATAGGCACACCTTCAGAGTCAGGCGGCGCTTCGTAGAGCCGTGTCATGAAGTCCCACGTGCCAAACCAGCGCGTGACCGTCCGTCCTCGCCGAATTTGATCGAGGAGCGGCTGTGTTTCCTCGCCTTCGGTCAAGACGTACCACACGCGGCGGAAACCGGCGCCATCGGGATGAAATGGCAAGCCGTTTGGAAAGTAAACTCGACCGAAATATTCCCATAGCTCGGGGAGCGAGCCGCGCAGCTTTGGGTCAAGGACGATCACGTCGCCGCTGCGCAGCAGCGCGGCTAACTGCGGCATCGAGTCAAGCATGTTCATCGTCGGTATCACATAGCGCGATGCGTCAGGCGGGATGAAGCCGAGGAGCGCGAAGAGCGCTATGCTCAGAGCAGCATTTGCGCCGCGCAGCCGCGCCGTCAGGCTGCCCAAGCCGCTGCCGAGCAAGGCTGCTGCGCCGATCAGCGCCCAAGCCAGATGCCTGACGCTAAAAAAGCCAAAGATTGCGTAGAAAGTGTGCGCCAAAAATGGCGCGAGAGCGATCGTCAAGAGCCCCATCAGCTGGCGCGGATACCTCAGAAGCAGAAGCGAGGCCACTGTGCAAAGTCCGATGTACATCGCCGCCGCTGGGCCAAAAAAATCTCCATAGAGTCTGGCGAGCGCTTCTGGCAGTGGCGGCAGCGCGAGGTTTGCTACTGCCCGAATGCGCGCAGGGCTCAAGATGAGCTCGCTTTTTGCGATCAACTCAGGCAGTGCTAGAGCAGTCAACACAGTGACTGGCCGCCACCAAGCTCGCAGGCGGCGCGGCTGTAAAACTGCGCTGAAAATGCCGAGCAACATCAATGGCAGGACGCTGGCAAAGTGCGTGTAGAACATGCCTGCCATTGCCAAGCCGAGCGGTAGCGCACGCCGCCAGCTTGGTGCTTGAAAGTATCGCAGCGTTAGCCAAAATGCAGCGGCAGTCAGTGTAATCAGCAGGCAGTAGCCGCGA
>JAGHYP010000266.1 GCA_017743585.1 Chloroflexota bacterium | reverse complement strand
AGATGTGTATAAGAGACAGGTTAAAGGACAAGAGCATGATTTGTTTGCCTCATCGGCGTCTTCTTTCGCTTGCGCAGTCGGCGAACTAGGTAGCGAA
This sequence comes from Chloroflexota bacterium, assembly GCA_017743585.1. Taxonomy (GTDB): domain Bacteria; phylum Chloroflexota; class Anaerolineae; order Aggregatilineales; family UBA2796; genus CP2-2F. Next base: position 3,761 of record JAGHYP010000266.1, on the reverse strand, counting down.
GAGTGTCGCAATCGTGTTCACGCGCATCTTGATCGCCAATCGCGGCGAGATCGCTGTGCGGGTCATCCGCGCTTGCCGCGAGCTGGGCATTCAGACCGTGGTGGTCTATTCAGAAGCAGACGCGGGCTCGCTGGCAGTGCAGCTCGCTGATCATGCCGTGCTGATCGGCTCGGCGCCGCCGAGCGACTCGTACCTGCGCGCTGAGCGCATCGTCGAGGCAGCGCGCCGCACAGGATGCCAAGCTGTGCATCCCGGCTTCGGCTTTCTCTCTGAGAATGCAGCATTTGCCGAGATGGTGCGCGAGGCAGGCTTGACTTTCATCGGGCCGACGCCTGAGGCGATCCGCGCGATGGGCTTGAAGACAGAAGCGCTGGCGCGCGTGCGCGCCGTCGGCGTGCCGACGCTGCCCAGCTACGCCGGCGGCGGCTCTCTGGCGGATTTCCAGCGCGCCGCTGACCAGCTCGGCTATCCGCTGCTGGTGAAGGCGGTCGCCGGCGGCGGCGGCAAAGGCATGCGCGTCGTGCGCACGGCTGCCAAGCTGCCCGAGGCGCTCGAAGCGTGCGCGCGCGAGGCGGGCAAAGCCTTTGCCGACGATCGCTTGTTCTTAGAGCGCTACATCGAGGCGGCGCGGCACATCGAGGTGCAAGTGCTGGCAGATCAGCACGGCAACATGGTGCATCTCTTCGAGCGCGAGTGCTCGATTCAGCGCCGCCATCAGAAGATCATCGAGGAATCGCCTTCGCCATACCTCGCGGCGCGTCCTGAGTTGCGCGCCGCCATGTGCGAAGCTGCGTTGCGAGCCGCGCAGAGCGTCAACTACGTCAACGCCGGCACGATTGAGTTCATCGTTGATGCGCATACAGGCGAGTTTTTCTTCCTAGAGATGAACACGCGCCTGCAGGTCGAGCATCCTGTGACGGAAGCCGTCACCGATGTAGACCTTGTCCAGCTGCAGATTCGCATCGCAGCGGGCGAGCCGTTGCCCTTCCGCCAAGCCGATCTCTACCAGCGCGGACACGCTATCGAGTGCCGCATCTACGCCGAAGACCCTGCCAATCACTTCCTGCCCTCCACTGGCGATCTGTTGTACGTCCTGCCGCCGAGCGCGCCGCACATCCGCGTGGATAGCGGCGTGCGCACAGGCGATTCGATCACCATTCACTACGATCCGATGATCGCCAAGCTGATCGTCCATGCGCGCACGCGCCCCGAAGCGATTCGGCGCTTGGACGCCGCGCTAGCCGCCTACGTGATTCTCGGCGTCACCACCAACATCGCCTTCCTGCGCGATGTCTTGGCGCACCCCGACTTCTTGCGAGGCGAGACGACCACGCGCTTGGTCGAGCGCGCCTTCGCCGATTGGCAGCCGCGTTGCGCGCCTTTGCCCGACTCGGCCTTGATCGCAGCCGCGCTCAGCTTGCTTTTGCAGAGCGGCGCGCCTGCAGCACACGCTGCGCGCGTTGAGTCCGATCCGTTCAGCCCATGGGCGCGTCTTGATGGCTTCCGCGTAGGAGCATGAGGCGATGGAATTCCGTTTTGAGCACGCAGGCGCGCTTCATCGTGTCCGCGCCGAGCGCGATGGCGAGAGCTTCCGAGTCCGAGTTGGCGAGCGGACGTATCTGGTGGAGCTGGTGCGCGCAGCGGGCAACGAGCTGGTCTTCAGGCTCGGCGATCAAGTGCTGACGGCGTATGTCGGGCGCGACGGCGAGACGTTGCATCTCGCCATAGACGGTCAGTGCTTCAAACTCAATCTCGCCAAGCCAGCTGCGCGCCGTAAGGCGAGCGAGAGCGGCGCCGCTAGCCTGAGCGCCGCCATGCACGGACAAGTGGTGCGCGTCTTGGTGGCAGAAGGCGACTTGGTCAAGCGCGGGCAGCCGCTCGTGCTGCTCGAGGCGATGAAGATGGAAATTCGCGTGACTGCGCCGCATGACGGGCGTGTAGTACGGCTGCTGTGTAAGGCGGGCGATGTTGTGCAGCGCGCTCAGCCGTTGCTGGAGCTGGCAGAGGTTTGAGAGAGCACCTCATTGATGAGGCGGCGCAGCTCGCCATACGTGACAGGCTTGGTGAGCCAAGCGTTCGCGCCCAGCTGCATAGCGATTCGCTCTGCATCAGGATGCGCTGAGATGACGCTGATCAGGATAACGATGATCGGGATGTTGCTCAGAGCAGGCGTGCCGCGCATGAAGCTGAGCGCCGAATCGCCTGAGGCGGTCGGCATCATTAGAGATTGAGATTAGGTCGAGCAAGATCAGGTCAGGGCGGTCTGCGATCGCCATTCGCACGCCTTCCACGCCATCGCGCGCTTGCAAGACGGCGTGCCCTAAGTTTTCGAGCAGGTCAACCATCATCCGCCGCATGTCGGGAATATTGTCCACCATCAAAATTTTCGCCATGGGTTGCGCCTTCAGTGATCTGACTCACGCCAAAGCATAACCTGGTTTAGCCGTTTCCCTCGACAAGGACGCGCTGAAGGCAGAGGAGGCTTTCAGGGGGTGCTGTTTGCGGCGAGCGGCTTGGCTCGGTATACTGTTGCCGCAATTGCTAGCTTTTCACAAGAGAGAGTACACCTTGCATACCTCAGCAGCGCGTTTTGCGCTCACGATCGCCTGCTTCTGTCTTGTCAACCTGCTTAGCGCTTGCAGTGGCAGCCCATCTCAAATGACGGCCGCCGCCAACCCGCCGCTCAGCAGCCCGACTGCGCCGCCAGTCGCTCGAGCGACGCAACCGACGCCGACTCCAGAGATATTGGCAGCGCGCGTGAACGATCAAGGCATCAGCATGGCGGCGCTCGACCGCGAAGTGGCGCGCCGTCTGGAGGCTATTCGCAGCTTCGGCAATCCGCTGCCGCGCGATCTCGCCGCATTCCGCGCCGAAGTGCTGGATACCCTGATCGAGCAAGCCTTGATCGAGCAAGCAGCCGCCATCCAAGGCGTCCAAGTGACCGACGCCGAGCTAGAAGCTGAGATCGCCGCCATCATCGAGATCGCGGGCAGCCGCGAGAATTGGGAAGCGCAACTGAAGGCAGATCGGCTGAGCGAAGCGGAGTATCGCGCCAGTTTGCGGGCCGCCTTGATCGCGCAGCGCATGCGCGATATCGTGACCGCCAATGCGTGCAAGAACGTGGAACAAGTCCGTGCGCGGCACATCCTCGTGCCTGATGAGCAAAAAGCGCTCGCTTTGCGCGCCGAGCTGGAAAATGGCGCCGATTTCGCCGCGCTCGCTGCGCTCAACTCGCTTGACGTGACCACCAGTCAGATCGGCGGCGATCTAGGCTGGTTCGCGCGCGGTCAGCTGCTGCAGGAAGAGATCGAAGTCGCGGCGTTCAGCCTGCCGATCAACGTGCTGAGCGCGCCGATCAAGACCGAACTCGGCTATCACATCCTGCAAGTGCTGGAGCGCTCCACTGAGCGCCCCGTAGACGATGAGATGTGCTACCGACTGACCGAGAGCACCTTCGAGCGCTGGATTCAAGAGCTGCTCAGCCGCGCGAAGATTGAGAAATTCCTGTAGACTCAAGAAGCGCCTCGCCTCAGCGCACTCTGAAAGGCTTAGCCGAATGTCCCGAAACGTGAGCAGCACTTATAACACGATCACCATTGTCTTTCTAGGCTTGAGCGCGTTCGTGTTCATGTGCACTTTATTGATGATCGCGCGCGTGATCCGACCGCCGGCAGCCTTCATACCGCGCACGCCCACTGCGATCCCGACCATTGAGCTGCCGACCGTCACGCCAACCGATACGCCGACCGTCACGCCGACTC
>JAGHYP010000265.1 GCA_017743585.1 Chloroflexota bacterium | reverse complement strand
GTGGTGGATGCGCTGCCCGTCTTCGGCCGCCAGTTGAACTTCCGCACTGACCTGCGCGAGCCGACCGCGCAGCTGGACGCATTGGTAGGCGCGCTGAATCGCAAAGGACCGCGCTTCAAAAACGCGGTTATCTTCAGCGGCTCGCCTTACCCAGCGGCGATTGTGCGCGGCTACGAGCGCGGCAACGAGCTGACCATCATCCTGATGCGCTTGCCCGATGAGCGCTGGCTTTACATCGGCGCGCAGGCTGAGGCGCAATTCTTCCGCGCCTACGAAGCGGCGGTCTTCTTGCCTGTCGTCAACTCTATCCGCTTGCTGTAGCCCTGATCATGCATTTGTGACATGTATTTGCGGCATCTCTCGCTGACCAACTTCCGCAGTTACGCGCGGCTTGAGCTGCCGATGCCAGAAGGCACTGTTTTGCTGTGCGGCCCTAACGCGCAAGGCAAGACCAGTCTGTTGGAAGCGATCTATTACCTCGCCACTGGACGCTCGCCTTGGACAACCTCTGATCGCCAGCTTTTGAATTGGCGCGCTGAGAGCGAGATTTTGCCCTTCATCCGCATCAGCGCAGAGCTGTGCAGCCGCCGCAGCGCGCTGACGCGCCTTGAGATCACGATCTACAAGGCCAGTGAGAACGGCGGCTTCTGCAAAGAAATTCGCATCAACGGCGCCAAGAAGCGCGTGCTGGATTTGATGGGCAACCTGAACGTCGTGATGTTCCTGCCGCAAGATTTGGCGCTGGTCGAAGGCTCGCCAGTTGACCGACGCCGCTATTTGAACGTCGTGCTCGCTCAGACCGATCCGAACTATGCTGCCGCGCTCCAGAGATTTGACAGGGTGCTGACGCAACGCAACGCGCTATTGCGCCAAATTGCTGAGCGGCGCGCTACAACCCGCGAACTCGCCTATTGGGACGATCAATTTGTCCAAGCGGGCAGCATTCTTGTGGCAAGCAGGCAGCGCCTGCTGCGCGATCTAGAGCAGCTAGCGGCTGATATTCATCGCCAGCTGACCAATGGCGCAGAGCGACTCGCGTTACACTACCTGCCCGGCTTTGCGCCCGCCGCGCGCGAGAATGGTCAGCTTGCCCATCACGCGCCGAGCTTGGAGCTGCAACATCCACTCACGCCGAGCGAGATCGAAGCGCGCCTGCGCAGCGCACTGGCTGAGAGTTTGCGCGAGGAAGTGGTGCGCGGCGTCACCTTGATCGGTCCGCAGCGCGATGAGCTGCGCTTTTCGATCAACGGGCGCGATCTCGGCTTGTACGGCTCGCGCGGCCAAGCGCGCACGGCCATCCTCGCTCTAAAACTAGCGGAGCTGGCATGGATGCGCGAAGTTATACAAGACGAGCCAGTCTTGCTGCTGGACGAATTCATCGCCGAGCTGGATGCAGAGCGCCGCGCCTTCCTGCTAGAGCGCATTCAGGGTGCCTCACAAGCCTTGCTGACCACCACTGAGCCGGAGATCTTCACGCCCGCCTTTTTGCAGAAGGCGCTAGTTTGGCAGGTGCGCAGCGGTCAGATCACGCCGTTCCATTCGTGAAAAATGCTCAGCCCCTTGTGGCGCGCGGAATGCCGACCGTGAACGTTGCGCCTTGGCCTGGCTGACTTTGCACGTTGATCGTGCCGTTGTGCAGCTCGACGATGCGCTTCACAATCGCCAAGCCTGAGCCTGTGCCTTGATCTTCGAAGCGTTGCCGATCTATCTGGTAGAACAGCTCGAAGATGTTCGATAGCTCTTCAGGCGGAATGCCGCGCCCATTATCGGCAACGTGGAAGTAGACGTAGCGCTCGTCATGCGAGGCTGAGAGCGTGACTACGGCGTTAGGCTTATTGCTGAACTTGGCGGCGTTATCCAGCAGGCAAGCCAACATGATTTTGAGGTACTCTGCGTCGCCGACGAGCGTTGGCAGGTCGCTTGGCAGCACCACATTGAGCGTGACGCCTGTGCTTTCCAGCGCATGTCGAACGCTCTCTTGCGCGCACCTGAACATGCTCTCGACGTTTGCAATGGGACGCTTGCGCCAAGCAAACGTAGCAGCCGCTTCGCCTGTCTCCAGCTCAACGAGCAGGATGCAGTTCTCCACTAGGCGGCGCAGCCGTTGAGCGCCGCTGCTTACGCCGTTCAGGAATCTTTTGATGTCATCAAGCGACATGCTTGAGAGATCGCTATTGAGCAAGTCGGAGTAGGCGACGATGTAGGTCAGCGGCGTGCGGAACTCGTGATGCAAGACGCTCAAAATGCGCCGCTTGATATCCACGACGCGCGATTCGTGGGTCTGGCGCAGCTGACGGCTGCGGCGCAGCTTTGAGGCAATGCGCACCACCAGATCGTCCGCCTCAAACGGCTTGATCACATAGTCATCCGCGCCCAACATGCGCCCTTCGCGCACATCCTCTTTCTCGCCTTTGGCGCTCAGGAAGATGAACGGAATATCCACCCACTTGGGATTGCCCTGAACAGCCGCTAGGAATTGATAGCCGTCCATCTCAGGCATCATGATATCCGAGACGATCAGATCGGGCGGCTTGGGGCTGCTCTCTAGCACGCGCAGGCCCTCCACGCCGTTGCCGGCTGTCAAGATGTGGTAGCCTTGCAGCTCGAGCATGTCGCGGATGCCCTCTAGAAGCGGCTTATCATCTTCTAGGACCAGAATCGTCGCAGTCATCTTTTTCGTGATCGCCTCGCAAAATGCCTATTTTTTAGATGCTCTATGCCTCTACCATTGCATTATACTTGAAAACGCAGCGCGTGCAGTCTAGAAATCAATGGATACCTCAGACTTGCGCTACTTTCTATGCTGTTGGATTGCACAAGCTGCCCTCATCACTCTGCCACCGCAATCTATCTGTTCAATCTTCCAATTGGCAAGCTGCTTATGCGCCGTACAATTGCTCATCGAGTGTCCATGTCTTGAATGGGAGATGACCGCACATGCGCCGCTTGTTCATCTTCTTGCTGATTCTCGCTTTAGCAGTTGGTTTCATGGCACAGACCCCTGTTCGCGCTCAGAGCAACACGCTGATCGTGGCAGGGCGCTTCGTGGACGTGATCACGCTCGATCCTGGGCGCGCTTTTGAGACGACCAACCTGATCGTCCATCACGCTACATACGAGACGTTGCTCAACATCAACGCTGACGACCTCTCGAAAATCGTACCCGGCTTGGCGGAAAGCTACAGCATCTCCGAAGACGGCTTAGAATATACTTTCGTCCTGAATCCGAACGCCAGATTCGCTAGCGGCAATCCTGTGACGGCTGAGGACGTGCGCTTCTCTTGGACGCGCCTGCTCAATCTGAAGGGCAGCCCGTCTTCTTATCTGAAGGGCTTCGGTGTCAAGAGCATCGAAGCAGTGGACGAGCGCACGGTCAAAGTGACTTTGGAAGCGCCGCAGCCTGCCTTTGCGAGCGTGGTGACGGCGCCGGCGCTCAGCGTGCTAGAGAAAGCTGTGGTCGTGGCGCAGGGCGGCACTGACGCTCCCGATGCCGACCAAACTGACACAGCCAAAGATTGGCTCGATCAAAATTCGGCAGGCTCCGGTCCGTTCATCCTGAAGCGCTGGTCGCCGAACAGTGAGATCGTCATGGTGCGCAACGAGAACTACTGGCGCGGTCCTGTGGCTTTGGACGGCATCATATTGCGCGTCACGAACGATGCCGCAAGCGCCTTACAGCTGGTGGCGCGCGGCGACGCTGACATTGCGCTCGGCGTGGACGCCGATACAGCCGAGCAGGCGCGCAACAACCCCGATCTGAAGCTGAACATCGGTCAGACGCTCAACTTACTCTATCTCGGCATCTCGCCGAGCGAGTACTTCCAATTGCCGATCAGCGATGTGCGCGTGCGGCGAGCCATCGCTGTCTCTTATACACATCT
>JAGHYP010000264.1 GCA_017743585.1 Chloroflexota bacterium | reverse complement strand
GACCTACACACGCCGTCACTGCGCCGCGATGCGCCTCGAAAGACTGCATGAGCGCGCCACTTGTCGCGTCCCACAAGCGCAGCTCGCCTTCGGCGTCGCCCGAGATGGCGAGGCGCGCGCCGTTCGCGCCTGAGGCGAACGCACAGCACGTCACAGCTGAGGGATGGGCATGGAACTCAGTGCGCAGCGCGCCGCTCTGCATGTCCCACAAGCGCAGCAACCGATCTTCGCTTGCCGTGAGCGCGAGCGTCGCGTCCACGCTCAGCGCGCAATCGCGCACGGCGCGCCCATGCATCCACAAATGCAACCGCGAGCCGCTCGCCAAATCCCACAAGTGCGCCTTGCCATCTTGATCGGCGCTCAGCGCGTAGCGCCCGTCGCTGCTGAGCGCACAAGCGGTCAGGATGGCGCCGCGCTCAGCGGCAAGCCACTCGCGATTCAAGACGCCGTCGATCCATAAGCGCAAAAAGCCATCGGCGCAGGCAGCCAGCCACGCCGTGCTGGCAGCTGCTTCCGCCTCAAGGGATAAGCGACTGATGGCGCCGCTCGGCGCGCGGCTGACAGCGAGCGCCATGATAGGCGTGCCTTGCCAGAGCAGCAGCGATTCGGGCGGCTGCGCGCTGTGAGACGACCACACAATGCGCAGCCATGGGCCTCGCCAACGCGCAGCCGACTCGCGCAACGACTCGGCGAGAATAGGCACGCTCTGCAAGCGATTGTAGAGCTGCCCGAACAACGCGTTCGGATCGCCGCCGATGTTCGGAATCGCGCTCTGCACAGCCTTCGCAACGCTCTCCAGCGCAGCGGCGCACGCCAGATGACCTTCATCGCGCAAGGCGAGTCGCGCTTCGAGCAGGTCGTCCAGCACCTCTGCCACTGCGACGCGCTTCAGCCGCGCCGTTAGGAATGCTACATCCGTCAGCCAAGCGAACGCGGCGAGCCCGCCTTCGGCGCGCAGCGCGTGCGCAGGCAGATGTTGCAGCGCGTAAAGCTCCATCGCCTCAGGATCGGCGTGCCGCAGCTTCCTGACCAGATGTTGGTGCGCAGCCCGCATCTGCTCAGCCGCGTTCTCTAGCAACCAGTAGCGCAAGGCGCTGTGCGCGAGCTGCCAGGTGCTTCGATCAGGCGATTCTTGCAGCAGCGGACGCAGGCGCGCCAAGCGGTCAGGCAGCGCGCTCGGCTCAAGGGCGAGCAGCTTCGCCAACAAGCGATTGGGCAGCGGCGCGCGCGCAGCCGCCAACAGATGCAACGGCACGCGTTCCTCAGGGCTGAGCCGCGCCAGAAGCGCTTCCCACAGGGCATCGAGCCCGCTCGGCAGCGCGTCTAGGTCAGCGAGGCTGAGCTGCTGATAGGCAAGGCAAGCGGTCACCACGTTCAGATAGAGCGGATTGCCTCGCGCTTTTTCGATCAAGGCGGTCAGGTCAACGTCGCCGCTGCTCAGGCTCGGCATGATTGCAGCGAGGCGCGTGCTGAGCGTGGCGAACAGCGCATTGCGATCTTCATCGTGATCGGCGTGCAAAGCGAGGCAACGCGCGTTGCGGAAGAGCGGCTCTAGCTCAGGGTGCGGCGCAGAAGCGACCACAAGGCGCAGCGAGTCAGGGAAATTTTGAAGCGCTACGCGCACCAAGTCGGCGATGGTATCGCCTGAATGCTCAAAAGCCGCCTCAAGCCCGTCGATCAGCAGGAAAATCGGCGGGCTGGGCGGCAATTGAGCGAGCGGCGCTAACACGCGGCTCTCAAAGGCTTCACGCGGCTCGAGCAGCACTTCGCGCAGCGCGTCGCCGGTCGGCGCTTCTTGGTCAACGGGCAAAAACCTGCCCAGCTGCCAAGCGATGCTATCTACAAACGCGCGCGGATCGAGGCTGCGCGCCTGACCGCTGATCAGCTCGTAGTGAATGACGCGCTCGCCGATCAGCTGGGCAAAACGGCGCATCAGCGTGCTTTTGCCGATGCCGTGCGCGCCGACCACGTACAGCACTGGCACAGCCGTCCGATCGGCGCGCCAACGCTGGAAAGCTTCTAGCGCCCAGCCGTGCTCCACAAAGGTCTCGGGCAGCTTGGACGAGATAGTCGGCGCCTGCGCGGGCGCCGGCGAGGCTGTTGTAGTGCGGGTTTGCGCAGGGGTAGCGCGGTGCCCTTGTGCTGAGCGCAGCGCAGCGCTGAAGGCTTGTGCCAATGCACCCGCCGTCTCGAAGCGATCAGCAGGCAACTTGGCGAGCGCGCGCTGGATCACGCTATCCACAGCAGGCGGCAAGTCAGTGCGATACGCGCCGAGCAATGGCGGCAGGTCGTTGAGATGCTTGTACATCAGGGAGAAGACGTTCTCGGCGCGGAACGGCGGCTCGCCCGTCAGCATCTCGAAGAGGATCGCGCCGAGCGCGTAGGTATCCGTCTGTGGTGTCACGGCCAGCCCTCGCCATTGCTCAGGCGCCATGTAAGACGGCGTGCCAATGGTTTCACCTGTGCGCGTCAAGCCGTGCGAGCCTGAGAGCTTGGCGATGCCGAAATCGCATAGATAAGCGTTGCCCTGCGCATCCAGCAGGACGTTGTGTGGCTTCAAATCGCGGTGAATGACGCCTTTGGCGTGCATGTAGTCGAGCGCAGCGGCGATTTGCTTCAGCAGGAGCTCGATATCTTCTAGACTCAGGCTTCTATCGCGCAGACGCTTGCTCAGGCTGCCGCCTTCTAGATAGCGCATGACAATGTACGGGTAGCCTTCCACCTGCCCGTAGTCATAGATCGGCAAGATGTGCAGATGCTCTAGATTGGCGATGATCTGCACCTCGCGCACGAAGCGCTGATACTCGGGCGATTCGGCCTCGGCGCGCTCGTTCATCACTTTGATCGCCACTTCGCGGTTGACGGTCTGTTGACGCGCTTTGTAGACCGTCGCCATGCCGCCGCGCCCGATGAGCGCATTGATCGTGTAGCTGCCGAGCGTTTTGCCGATCAGATCCACCACTGGCGATCTCGCTCCTCACTCGCAACGCCCGCGTTGGAGCATGGCTTGCTTCGCTCAGCGAGTCTCCGCTGCCAGCAAGACTTCCGTCGGCGCATCGCCCGCTTTCAAAGTGACGCTCAGGCAAGCAGGCACGAAGGCTGATGTGCCGTGCGGCAAGCTGAGCGGCTCGGCGCTGTGCTCGGTCTGCAGCAACAGCACGCCGCGTATGACGGTCAGCAAGCGCGCGCGCTCAGCCGCGCCAAGCTGCCAATGCGCCGCAGGCTGCAACGCAAAACGCTCAAGACGGAAGTAATCGCCGTTGATCAGCTGTGCATGGCGCACGCCGTCAGCGATATCTTGCATGATGTATGGCACTTTGGCGCGCGGCGCAACCTCGAAGCGCGTGCAGCGCAGCGCCTTCTCGAGGTGCAGCGGACGCGGCTTGCCATCCAGCCCGAGCCGATCCCAATCATAGACGCGATAGGTGGTGTCGCTTGTCTGCTGCAGCTCGTAGAGCAAGACGCCCGTGCCGATCGCGTGCAGCGTGCCAGCAGGCACGAAGATGAAGTCGCCAGCCTGAACAGGCACGAATTGTAAATACTCGCGCGCGCGTCCCTCGGCAACGGCGCGCTTGAACCTCTCGGCGTCGGTCGGCTGCGCAAAGCCATAGATGATCTGCGCATCAGGCGCTGCCTCGATGATGTACCAACACTCGGTCTTGCCGCACGGCTCGCCCTCTAGGGCGAGCGCCAGAGCATCGTCGGGATGCACCTGCACAGAGAGCCAATCTTGCGCGTCAATGAACTTGACCAAGAGCGGGAACTCGGCGTCAGCATCTGCCTTGCCGCTCAGCGCCAATGGATGCTCGCTGATCAGCTGACCGAGCGTTTTGCCGCGCTCAGCACCGTTTGCAATCCGATTGCGCCAAAAAATCTCCCACGATTCGCCGTATGGCTCGGCGGTCGGCAGACGC
>JAGHYP010000263.1 GCA_017743585.1 Chloroflexota bacterium | reverse complement strand
GTCGGCTGCGTCGGGAGGAGCGGCAGAGTGCTGCTGAAGCTGCCCGCGATTGAGCGCGTCGCGCTGCTGCTCGAAGTCGTCCACAAGATCAAGCCGATCAAGGCGATCAGCAAGACGACTGTGAACAAGCTCAGCGCGCGATTCTGCGTTTTGAGCGGATCTTCGCGCAGCACGCGCTTATCGAAGCCCTGTGCGGCGCGCGCGGCAAGCTGCTCGGCGCGGCGCGCCATGATGGCACGACTGCGCTCAGCTGTTGTGACGTAAATAGCGCGTCCGCTGCGCAGCGCGTAGATCGCAACGCTCGCCAAGAGCGCGATGATGCTGAGGACCGAGAGTCGCCACAAGTAAAGCTGATAGGCGGCTTGCGCGAAGCACCAGCTGATCACGCGCAATAGCGCATTGAGGAGCTTGTCGATCAGGCGCAGCAAGCGTGTCAGCATCGCAGCTCGCGGTCTCAGGCGGGGCGGATCAGGCGCAGCACGTGATTCAGACGCGGCAAATCCGCGCCGAGCAGCTGCGCCAAGCACCGACCGGCTTGGATCAGATAGGGAGTTTGCTCGCTGCGCGGGCGGACTGCCGCAGCGGAGCGCAGCGCTGCCGCCAGTAGCTCATCGCCTGGCACGTTCGCAGCCTGCAGCACAAGGCGGAAGAAATCAAAGCGCTGCGTGAAAGCGCGGAGCGTGGCATCGTCGCACAGGTAAACGGGGTCGAGGCTGAGCGGCGGTCGCGGCGGCAAAGCGTAGATCGGCACGCCGTCTTCCATGCAGCCGACTGTGATAACGCTGATCTCGACAGGCACCATGCGATTTTCGCGCTGATCGCGCATGGTCGCCGCGTTGATGTTGTTCGCCATGATCAATTGGCGCACCAGCGGATCGTCATCCACGCGGATGGCGTAAATCAAGCCGATGATGAGGGTCGGGTCGTTGCGGCGGCGCACTTGCACGAACGCGCCGAAGCGCGGCTCGTCAAGGTCGCTGCTGCGCGTGCCGCATTCAAAGCCCGTAGTGCTGGCGCGCAAAACGCGCCCGATTGGCGGAGCTTCAGTCAGCAGTTCCATTTCACCACGCACCTTCGCCTTGCCATCTGCCGTAGCGCGCGCGCCATTTCATGCTCAGCTTCTGAGAGATCTCCACAGGCTGACCGTGCCGCAGCAGCTCGATTGCAATCCGCTCGTCGAGCGCGCGTTTATCGGCAGGCTGCACTGCGGCGATCTCATCGGCGCGCGTCAGCGCGTATGGATAGCGATCCGCAATCTGGCACTGGTCGTAGACCAAGGCGTGAACGGCATCCACCAATTCCTTATCGCGCGCCACCCATTGCGGGATCTCAACGCGCGCTAGATAAGGCGCTTGCCCGTGCGCGGCTGTGTTCAGATAGAAGAAGATGATCTCATGCGCAGGGCTGAAGCGATCTTTGTAGTCCTTGTTGAGCGGGCTTTGCTGCACCATCATGCCTGAGCGCGCGCCGCATGGCAAAAGCAACTTGTACAGGTCGGCGTCGGTCATGCCTTCCAAGCGCACCCGTGCCAGATTGGCGGCAGTGATTTCCTCAGGCGGCAAGGTCATTAGGTAGAGCGTGTACAGCACAAAACGACTGCTCGGGCGGTCAACATAGCCGAGCAACGCCGCCCCGGCGTCTATCAAGAAGTCAAAGGCCTCATGATAATTTGCCTCTAGTTGCTTGGCATCAGGAATCTCTTTGCCAAAAGGCATGTGCAGCAGCGGTCCATCGCACATCGCGACCAAAGGCGGCACGCTCTCTTGCCGCTCGCTGACCACTTTGGCGAGGAATTGCAGCTCGTAGACAGTGCGGCGCGCGTTGATCGCTGCCGCAGACAAGAGCTGGCCGTCGGGTGCGCGCACGTCTTCATCTCCGAAGAACAATTGCGGCTCGCTGATCATCTCAGGCAGCGCATTCGTGCCGTGATGATAGATGAAGACGCCGATATTGGCCAGCCAGTAAGGCGCAGGCGCATGGAGATCGGGATAGATTTGCGAGCCATCGGCGGCGAAGAGCGTGGCGCGCGGGGGCAGCGCAGGCAACGGTATCGGCTGATTGATCGGCTCATTGAAGGGCGCGGCGCCGCGAAAGCCTGCGTCGTTGCGACGTGCGATCTTGATCTGTTCCCAGATGGCGTCCAAGTCGTTCAGCTGGCTGAGCAGATCGATCGCTCCGCGCAGCTCTTCAGCTGCAGCTTGCCCTCGCTCGGCAAGCGCCTTGCCGAGTTCGACGATCTGAGCTTCTAGCTTATCGAACTGCAGTGCCACGCGCTTCAGGACTCCTCTGCTGGGCAGGAATGGAGCACATGCGAGCGAGTCCGTCAATTGAGTCCGTCAATCAAGGGCTCACAGCGAAGCCGTGTTCGACGCCCTCAGCACTTCATAAGCCTTCAGCGCCAAATGCAAGTTCAGCCGCACATCAGCATCTTCAAGATCGAGGCGCGTGATGGCAGCGATGCGGTTGAGCCGATAGGCGAGTGTGTTACGATGAATGCGCAGCTCCTTCGCAGTTAGCGCAGTGTTGCCGTTGTTGGCAAAGTAGGCGCGTAGCGTCTTTAGCAGGTCGCTTTGTTGGCGCGCATCGTACGTGATCAGGTCTTTCAGCCAGCTCTCGCAGAAGCGCTCTAGCTCGGCAGGGCTTTTGAGTGAGCGCAACAGCATGTACAAGCTAGAATTGCCGAAGAAGGTCGCGCGCGCTTGTATTTGCAGCTCATTGCTCAGACGGAGCGCTTGCTCTGCCTCGCGGAAAGATTGACGGAGCGCGTCCATGCCGCAAGCAGGGCGCCCGACTCCGCAGTAAACGTCGGCGTTGTTCAGGCGCACAGAGAGCTGCTTGCGAATCTCTTCTGTCTTACGCTTCAAGCGCGTCGTCTGCTGTGGGTCTTCCACAGGGTGAAAGAGCGCTGCAGTGATGTTCTCGTAGGCGAGGATAGGGCCATTGATGCCACGCCGGCTCGCCTCTGCCTGTAGCAGCGCGGCGAAGTGCGCGCTACTGGCGGCGTGTGCAGGTGCGTGGTTAGGAAGGACGTTTGGGCGGTAGAGAACAACGGCGTAGTATTGCTCAGGCTGAAAGCCATATTGCTCCAACACGGCCGAGTCAGGCGTCTCGCCCTCTAGCCAACGGTACAGCCACTCGGCGCGCCCGCTACGGAACGGCATCGCGCGGCTAGGTTGCCCTACAGCGTTGATCGCGTGCTGTTGATCGGTCACGAGCAGTCTCCCAAAATATCCTTGCAAGAAATTAGCCGAATTTTAGAAAGCCCTCGAACGGGATGCTTTATCCACACTATATAATTTTCAAGGATCGTTTGTTGTGCAATCCGCACAAGGGCTTCCTTGCTGCACATTGTACGCTAAAGCGGATTTCAGGTCAACTAGCCGAGAGAGAGGCCATCGAATATGCGTTGGATGCTCTTCGGCGGGGTGCTGGCGGCGAGCGTCTTGCTGCCGCTGCTGCTCTTGCCGCTTCAACAAGTGCCGCTCGCCTTTCTGCTCGTGAGCGCGGCGAGCGTGCTCGTGAGCGCGTTATGGCAAGCTCGGAAAAACTTCGAGGGCATCGCGACGAGCCTGAGCAAAGCGTGGAATCGGCTGATTGAGCTGCGCCGAGCGCGCTGGGGACAGATTGCGCTGCTGCTAGGCGGGCTCCTTGCGCTGTACACAGGCGCTATCCAGTTGAACGGCGCGCCGCTCGATGCACCACAGGGCAGCAGCGCGCTGAGCATGTTGCTGATCGGCACAGGCATGGTCTTTTTCTCGGCACACGGCACAGGTTTGCCGCTAACGCCTGTTTTGAGGATCGAACAGCCGCAGCAGGTGCAGCCTTTCGGCATTCGCCGGCGCTGGATGGCGCTCTCAGCCGGTTTGATCGCCTTCACGGCGTGGCGCGGCGCGCATGAGCCACCAGTGGTCTACG
>JAGHYP010000262.1 GCA_017743585.1 Chloroflexota bacterium | reverse complement strand
ATGCTTGAGGGGCATACGGACTGGGTGAGGTCAGTCGCGTGGTCGCCCGACGGGCACTTCCTTGCCTCAGGCTCAGATGACACAACAGTCCGCGTCTGGGATGCGGGGAGCGGGCGGCTCCTGCGGGCGCTTGAGGGGCACACAGGCTGGGTGTGGTCAGTCGCGTGGTCGCCCGACGGGCGCTTCCTCGCCTCAGGCTCACGGGACTACACAGTCCGCGTCTGGGACGCGGGGACAGGGCAGCCCTTGCGGACGCTCGAAGGGCATACGAGCGACGTGAATTCAGTTGCGTGGTCGCCTGACGGGCACTACCTCGTCTCAAGCTCGGATGACCGCACAGTCCGCGTCTGGGACGCGGGGACAGGGCAGCTCTTACGGACGCTTGAAGGTCATACGGACTGGGTGCGGTCAGTTGCGTGGTCGCCTGATGGTCGCTTCCTCGCCTCAGGCTCAGATGACGGCACTGTCCGCATCTGGGGCGTGCCTGAGTGAGCTGAGATGTTTGAATTTCATCAGCGGCGCGCCGCGCAGCAACCCGCCTGCAATCCGCGCCGCGCTGAACGCGCCCTCCCGATCTACTAGACTTAACTGAATTCAATCGCTGCGCCGAATTGCGCGCTTAGCTGCGCCCTGAAGGCCGCCTTGGCGCACGAGATCGCCGAGCCTGCCGCCTGGGCGCCCGCGCGCAAGGGGCATTCAAGCACCTGCCGCCATCTACGATAGCCCTGGAGCTCACTCAGGCAAGCGCAGCTTGATGCCGAGCCATACGCCCGCGAAGACCGCTCCGCCGAAGACCCAGCCCGAGATCGCGAACGCAGAGATGCCCGAAAGCAACGTGCCGACCGTGCAGCCGAGCGAGACCATCGCGCCCCAGCCCATCAGCGCGCCGCCTAGGAGCGCCGTCAGCGCGCCGCGCAAAGTCAGCCGAGAGAGCCGGAAACGGTTGGTGAAGAGCGCAATCGCCAACGAGCCCGCCACCAAACCGCCGATCAGCAGACCGTTGTTGGTGATGGCATGCCCTGCGCGCGCGGCGCAGCCAGCGAGCGCGTCTAAACCCGGCAGATGGTCTGCCAAAAGCCCTGCGCTGCTCAGCGCCGTGCGAGTCAGGCTGCCTAGCTGCGACGTGACGCCGAGCGGCGCGACGCGGAAGTAGGCGAACACGCCGACCAAGCCGACCAGCGCGCCCGTCACCAGCGGATTCCAGCGCGTCACGAACACAGTCCGGTAGAGCTTCTGCCAAGTGATTTTGCCGCCCGCCTGCGGGGGCAGCTCAGGCAGGTAGCGCAGCAGCAGGCAGGCGAGCGCGCTCAGCGCCGCCAAGTGGACGGCGAGGCTGCCGCCATAGCCGAGCGTCTTGGGCAGCCAAGCAATAGGCGCGGTCGCGATCGCCTCTGTGTACAGCGTGTGCCACGTGAAGAAGCCGACGCCGAAGCCGAGCAGCGATCCGAACAGTGCGAACGGCGCGCGCGCGTAGCCTTCGCCCAAGCGGTACAGATGCCCGCTGATGCACGCGCCTGAGAGCGCCATGCCGACGCCGAACGCGACGCCGCCGGCCACCAGCACCCAGCTGACCGGCCCGATGTGCGCGTCGGGCGGCAAGCCTCCCCCGCTCGGATTCGGCATGAAAGCGCCGAACACGATCGCATAGCCGATGCCGCCGACGGCTAGGGCGCTCAGGATGGCGAACATGCCTGAGCTGTTGCGATGTTCAATGAAATCGCGCATGATGCAGAAGAAGCAGAAGCGTCCGCGTTGGAAGATCACGCCGAGCGCAACTCCGATCAGCAACGAGAGCGACGCGGCCGCGCCGCGACCTGGCGTCTCGTGCAAGCTAAAGGCAAGCGCCAACAGCGCGCTGAAGATCAGCCACGCCAAGCCAATGCGGACTGCCGCCGCGACCTTCGGGTTGTTCAGAGAAGTGGAGGCGGCTATCGCGCCGCCTCCGAGCGCAGTCTCAGTCATCTAGGCTGGACTCACTGCCTGCCCCAGACCGTGCCTGCGGGGTTCTTGATCGGCACGCCGACCGTGTTGCCCCACTCTGTCCACGAGCCGTCATACTGCGCCACGTCGTAGCCCAAAATCCTGCTCAGGACGAACCAAGTGTGGCTTGAGCGCTCGCCGATTCGGCAGTAGACGTACACCTTCTTGCTGCCATCAATGCCGACCGAAGCGTAGAGCTGGCGCAGCTCTTCGACCGATTTGAACGTGCCATCTTCCTTCACGGCGCGCCCCCACGGCACGTTAACCGCAGTTGGGATGTGGCCGGCGCGGATCGCCAGCTCTTGGAAGCCCTCAGGCGCGAAGATGCGACCCTCGTACTCGGCAGGCGAGCGGACATCCAAGATCGCCCCCTCAGCCTCGCCCTTGACCACTGCCAGCACGTCGGATAGGAAGGCGCGAATCTCGCGGCGCGCGGGCTTGGCAGTGAAGTTGCCCTCAGGGTAGCTGGCAGGCCGCACTGAGAGCGGACGATTCTCGCGCTCCCACTTGGCGCGCCCGCCATCGAGCAGGCGCACGTCCTCATGCCCGTAGACCGCGAAAATCCACGCGCCCCAAGCTGCAAACCAGTTGTTGTTATCGCCGTACAGCACCACGGTCGTGTCGTTGTTGATGCCGGCGGCGCGCGCCAACTTCTGGAATGCCTCAGGCGAGACGATATCGCGGATGACGGGATCCACCAGATCGGTGTGCCAGACGAAGTTCACGGCGCCGGGGATGTGACCGCGCTCGAAAAGGCCGGGCACCACGCTCACCTCCACCACGCGCACCTTCGGATCGTCAAGGCGCGCGGCAAGCCACTCAGTGCTGACGACGGCGCTCTCGGGCAGGTCGGCGCGGGCGCGCAACGAAGGCGCTGCGAAGCTGCTCGCGATCAGGATAGCCAGCGCGAAAAGGGTCACAAGACGACGGAAAGCCATAGATTTTCCTCCTCCTCAGCGTTTTAGCGTTTGCACATAGAGCCAATAGCGCGAAACGAGCGAACCGCTCAAACCGTTGCGCAGCGCTTCAAGCTGCAACACCATGCATCCATAGGCGAGCTCCTCTCTGTGCCCCTCTTTGTGGCGTGTGCCGGGCAATAAAAAAGCCCTGACCGAAGTCAGGGCAGGCTCTGGCACAGCGCACAATGGCACAATGCGGCATCAGGCGTCCCACGCCCTGACCTCAGCACAGCCATGCATCGCTGTACACATACACGCGAGCAGATCGAATTGCGAGGTCGGGCGCTGAACGGGTGACATATGCTATCAGTTTAGCTAATACCTTGCCGATTGCGCCATCAGTTTAATCTAGATTGAACGCTTTGTCAAGCGCTCGAGCGAAAAGTTTGGCAGATTGCACAAAAGATTGCACAAGAGATTAAGCCGATCTGCGATCAAGGCATCGGCAATATGTTCGTCTCGACCCTGCCGTTAGCGTCAATGTACTGGTCAACAATCCAGCCGACGACGTTATCGCGCTCGCGCTGTACCTGCCACCAGCGTAAGTTATCGGCGAAGATGGGCCCGACGAGGATGCGCACTGTCTCGTCGGGGCGCAAGATGCCAAGCGCGTTGCTGCGGTCGCGCAGGTACTGCGGCGTGCTGCGCAAGATCACAGGAGCGCCGGGCGGCACAATGCCGCGCCCGCCAAGCACCAAGCCCAGCGGGTTCTCCCCTTCTGTAGAGCGCAGCGCAGGCACAGCCGTCGGCGCGGGCGGACGCGCAGTCGGCACGACGAGGGGCGGGGCGCCGGGCGGCGCCATTGGCGCGCCTATCAAGGGAGCAGGCACCGCCGTGAAAACAGCCGCGGGGCTGAACGCAGGCGATCCGCCGTGACAGCGCCGCTGATCGCCTTCAGCATCGTCGAGTCTGAGGTGGCGATGATCGGGCGCATCAACGGAAACGACAGCTACCAAAACGTGCTGAACGCGGCGCCGCGCGTGAAGAT
>JAGHYP010000261.1 GCA_017743585.1 Chloroflexota bacterium | reverse complement strand
AAATCTTAGCAATGGTCGGCAGCCTTGATTACTACAATGAGCGCATTCAGGGCAGTTTCAACGTCGCGGCGCAAGGTTTGCGCCAGCCCGGCTCTGCCTTCAAGCCGTTCGTGTACGTTGCGGCGTTCGCCTCGCCGGAAGCGCGTTTCACGCCCGCCACCATGCTGCTCGACGTGCCGACGACCTTCAATCAAGATGGCATCCCCTACACGCCGCGCAACGAAGATGGCCAATTTCGCGGCGTGGTCAGCGTGCGCGAGGCATTGGCGAACTCGTACAACGTGCCGACCGTGCGCACGTTGAGCGCGGTGACCATTGGGCAAGTCATTCGCATTGCGCGGCAACTCGGCCTGAACACGCTCAACCGCCCATTGGATGAATACGGCTTGTCGCTGGCGTTGGGCAGCGCAGAGGTCACACTGCTCGACTTGACCTATGCATACACGCCGTTTGCCACGCTCGGCGTGATGGCGGGCACGCCCGTCTCGGCGCCGCGCGCGGGCTTCCGCGCGCTCGATCCGGTCGCAATTTTGCGCATCGAGGATCGCAACGGTCGCATCTTGTGGCAGCTGGATGAGCGCAGCGCAACTTTCGGCAGGCAGAGCGTGCTACAAGACGCGCTCGCCTACCTGATCACCCACATCCTCTCCGACACAACGGCGCGCCTGCCCGCCTTTGGCGAGGGCAACGCCCTGCAGCTCTCGCGACCCGCTGCCGCCAAGACAGGCACAACGAACGACGTGCGCGACGCGTGGACAATTGGCTACACGCCCGACTTGGTGATGGGCGTTTGGGTCGGCAATAACGACAATTCGCCGCTCGGCGATGATCTGAGCGGCGCGACCGCCGCCGCTCCGATCTGGCACGCCGTGATGGAATATGCCCATCGGCGCGATAACTTGCCGCCGCGCGGCTGGCAAGCGCCCAGCACCATTGTTGAAGCGACCGTCTGCCAGCGCAGCGGCCTGCTGCCAACACCAGACTGCCCAAAGGTGAAGGAGCTGTTCTACGTAGAAGGCGACGTCAGCACGCTGCCGACGCAGAGAGACACCTACTGGCGGCGCTATCGGATCAACGTGCGCAACGGCTTGCGCGCCACTGCTGAGACGCCGCCTGAGCTGATCGCCGAGCGCATTTACTTCGAGTATCCGCCTGAGGCGCAGCTCTGGGCGCGCCAAGCAGGTCAGCCATTGCCGCCGAACGAGTACGATACGGCGCACACGGCGCGCTTGAGCAGGCTGGCGGGCAATCTGAGCGCGCCGCAGAGCCTAGTGCACCTGCGCGGCACAGTCGAGGTGCGCGGACGGCTGCCAAAGGGTAAGATCGTCAGCTATCAGCTAGAGTACGGTCAAGGCATTAGCCCTGAGCGCTGGTTCGCCATTCCGCTCGAGGACGCAGCGCGGCGCGGCGAGGATATTCGCCTTGCCCAGTGGGATACGCGCGCCCTAGACGGCCTCTACACGCTGCGCCTGAGCATGGTGCTGGACGATCAGAGCCTGCAGACTCATACTGTGCAGGTGACAGTGGATAACCAGCCGCCGAGCGTCCAATGGTTGGCGCCGTTGCCAAACGACGCGATCGATGCCGACACAGGCGCCGTCCAGCTGAAACTGAACGCGGCAGATAACGTCGAGGTGGCATTTGTGGAGTTTTTCTGGAACGGAACGCCGATCGCGCGCGTAGAGCACGCGCCATACATGACCGAGTGGCGCATCACCAAGCTAGGCGCACAGCTCTTCCATGCGGTAGCGCATGATGTAGCGGGCAATACGCGCCGCTCGGAGACGGTCGAGGTGCTGATCGTCGAGTAGCGCAGCGGCGCGACCAGTCACAGCAGGGCAGTGGACATCTCACCAGCCTCTCGAGCTGCGCGCGAGGCGCGCTTCATCTTCAGGCGCTTCATCTTCAGGGGATCACGCGATACTGCAGCATCTCGTTGATCTTGCTCAGCAAGCGGCGCAGCTCTGCCTCTAAGTCCTCGCCGATATCTTCAATGGTCACGGCGTCGCGCAGCAGATCGCGCGCTTCGCGCAGCGCTTCCTGCCCTTGCCGCAGCTTCGCCAAGCCGTCGCGCATATCAGTGCGCGCAGCGCGCAAGGCAGGGCTGGCGAAGCCGCTCTCCCAGCCGAAGGCAGCCGCTGCTTTGCCCAGCGCGGCACGAAATTGATCAAGGCTGCTGTAAGCGCGCTGCGCGCCTTGCTGCAACCATTCCCGAATGCCTTTGCTCAAGGTCGGCTCAACAGTGAAATCGAGCTGTGTGATATCTTTGTAGCGGCTTTCCACGCCCGCTTGGTCGGCGGGCTGCGCCACCAGCGCGCCTTTCTGCGGCGAGAGCCCTGTGAAGATAGGATACAAGACGCCGACGCATAAGTTGTGTAGGTCATTGACGACCTGTTGCGCGAGCGCTTGCCCGCCGCTCTCGATCAAGCGCGAGCTGTTCCAATCAATCACCTTCAAATGGCGTCCATTCCAGTAGACATGCTCCAGTTTGTGATCGAGGTAGACGATCCGCTGGCGATGTGCGTACGCCAAGACCTCGGCGAATTGATAGGCAAGGTCAATCCCTTCTTCGGTCGGCAGCCGCAAGCGCGCGCCGTGCGCGTTCGGCCTCATCACGTAGAGCAGGCTATCGGTGCGCGGCAACAGCTCTAGGGCGAGGTAAGGACGCCAGCCGCGACCGGCGTAGCGGAAAATGCCTTGCCGAAATAGCTCGACGTTCAGGCCGTACGATTCAATCTCGCCGCCGCGCGGATTCTCATCGCGCGCCGAGAGATAGCCGCAATCGTATAGGCGCACCACGTTCGGCGAGACCGCCATGCGCGTCAGCAAGTCCGCCTCATTGATGAAAGCGGTCGCTTCCATGCGCGGCTGCGCATCGCCATCTACCACATGCTCAAGGCGCATCACTTTGAAGGCGACTTGCCGCCCGTCCCGCTTATCCACTGCTTCGTAGACGCGCGCATAGTGACCTGGCGCAAAGGTATCAATCGTGTTGCCGACTTGATAGAGATCGTTCAAGAGTGCCACGGTTGTTTCCCTGTGCGCTATTCAGGCTTTTGCAGCCACACGCGCAGCGCATTGACTTTGACGATCATGCCGCCGCTCGCCGTGTAAACGTAGAGGCTGATCGGCATATCCGGCGGATAGGCGGCGTTCGATTGCCCGAGCAACTGCCCGTTGAGATAGAGCGAGAGGGTGCGATCGGCGCCGCGCGCGATGGCTGCTCGCAAAATCAGCGGATTAGCGGGCAGTTGAGTCTTCTGTAAGAAGTTTCCGTTCAAATTGATGCCAAGATTGGCGATTTGCTCTTGGATCAGGCGCGCCTCAACAGCGGCGCGCTGCCCTTGTAGGGATTCCATGCCCGCGCCGAAGATCACCTGACCCGTGCGCAGTAGGCGCGGCTCGTAACTGACCAGCTCAAGCTCGGCTTCCATGCGCCGCACGTAGCGCGCCGCCTCTGCGCCGAAGAGCGGCGTGAGCAGCTCCGGGCCGAAGCGGATGAGCGGGGCGCGCCCGCTAGTGCGCAACGGATTGCCGACAATCCACGCGCCTTCTTGATAAGAAAACCACGCCGAGTCCCATGTGCGGCGGCTTTCATCGAGCGCTAGCAAGGCCGCCAGCACGTCGTACTCGCCGCTCCGCGCGTCTGGCGGCAGAGTCGGGAGCGGGATGGCAGGGTTAGTCGGCTCAGGCGAGGCGCCTGCGCTGAGCGTCGGGACAGGGCTGGGCGAGAGCGCGGCGAGCAGCGTAGCAGGCGAGAGCAACTCGCCAGTCGGCAAGGGAGTCGGCGATGGCACCACGGTTTCGGGCGTGGCGGTTGGGCTTGGCGTCGGCGTGAGGGTTGGCGTGAAGGTCAAGGTGGGCGTCGGCGGGACGATGGCTAGCGCTTGGGTGGCCAGTTGGCCGATTGGCGCGCTGAGCTCGGCGGGCGTGGCGCTCGGCGTTTGCGGCAGG
>JAGHYP010000260.1 GCA_017743585.1 Chloroflexota bacterium | reverse complement strand
GGGAGAGTAGGTCATTGCCAAGCTTCACTGCGCACCTCAGCACCGCCCACGCGTTTATATACTCGCACTTCGTTTCAGCTTCGTACGTTTTACCCAATAAACTGTCCTCAAAATTCCGTGCAGTTTATCCAATTGCATAATCCGCTATCTAGCGTAGACTTATGCAGGTATTCAGTGCTCACGAGAGAGGCTAGTCCATGTCCGATTTGCGAGTTTTCCTCGAAATCCCCTACGACGAGCTAGAAGAGCGCAACCTCGCCGCAAAGCAGCAGCGCCTCGACCGAACGCCGATAGATGTGCTGCGCGAAGAGCGCATGAAGTACCTCACTGATGAGAAGCGCATCAAGGCGGTCACAGTCTGCTTCACCGACCTCGAAGGTCGCCTGCACATGCTGGACTACGATAAGAAGTTCCTGCTGAAGGCTGCAGATAACCTGACCTTCGACGGCTCATCCATTCGTGGCTTCTCGCAGCAAGCCGAGTCCGACCTGCGGCTGGGCATTGATTGGTCAGCGTTTTACTGGCTGCCCGCTGATATCTTCGGGCCAGGCAAGGTGCTAGTCTTCGGCGAGGTGCTGGAGCGCGACGGCTCGCCCTACATCGCCGACACCCGCTCGATGCTCAAGCGTTTCCTGCAGGAGCTATACGAGCAGCACGGATACACTTGCAACGCTGCCAATGAGATCGAGGGCTTCCTCTTCAAAGGGCAAAACGCCGAGCAGAACTACCACGAGACAGGCCGCTTCGAGTTCGTGACCACAAGCGGCTACTATCACTCGCTGCCGATGAGCCCGCTGCGCCAGTTCATTGACCTCGTCGCGGAGGCACAGCGCGCCATGGGCTTCGCTAATGAAAAAGATCACCCCGAAGTGGCGCCCTCACAGTTTGAGTTGAACTACTCCTACTCAGAGGCATCTATCGCAGCTGACCAAGTGCAACTCTACAAGCTGCTGTGCCGCCAGACCGCCTACAAGCTCGGCATGACTGCCAGCTTCCTGCCGAAGCCCGTCACAGGCGTGAACGGCAGCGGCATGCACACCAATCTCTCGATCTCGCAGAACGGCAAGAACCTATTCTACGCCGCTGATGGCGAGCATAGCCTCTCGCCAATGGCGCACGATTTCATCAAGCGCATTCTAAACCACGCGCTCGACCTGTGCCTCGTGCTGAACTCAAGCGTGAACGCCTACCGTCGCCTCGATCCGCACTACGAAGCGCCGAATGAGATCAAGTCATCGCCGATCGATCGCGGCGCGATGATCCGCATCCCAATCGGCAATGAGCGCTCTGCGCGCATCGAGATGCGCTCAATCGCGCCTGACGCCAATCCATACCTCGCCTTCTACATGCTGATCAGGACGGGCTTGGAGGGCACGCTGCCCGCGCAAGTGCCCGAAGGCGGAACGCTGCCCGATAACATCTACGACGCCATCAACTGCTTCAGCGGCAGCGCTCATGTGCGGCGGTTGCTCGGCTCAGAAATTCAGTCGCGCTTCACAGCGCTCAAGACAATGCAAGCGGACCGTTGCCCAAGACGTCTCGGCTCGATGATCAAGGTGGCCGAGATCCAGTATCACCACGAGGTGACCAATCAATACTTGTGGAGCTTGTTCTAAGCTCGCAAGCACAGGCGCTCGGTCAGTGACCGAGCGCTTTTTTGCTCAATGGCAAGGCGCTTGATCGGGGCGCGCCTAAGCCTTCCGATGTGTCGCCAGCACGATCAAGTTTGGACTGTTTTCGTCAAACGGCGCGCCTTCGTAGTTGCCCATGCGCTCAAGGCGCACCAAACCACACAGCTCCAAGAGCAGGTCGAGTTCAGCGGGAAAAACGTAGCGCAGCGTGAGCGGCGCCACTGTACGCCGCAGCGTGCCATCCACGCTGATCTCATCGTAAATCCACGTGATGTGCTGCATTTGCTCAACGCGGTCGAAGGTGCTGACCGATTGCTGCATCACTAGGTTGCCGCTCTCAGGCTCGAAAAAGGTACGCTCCAGCGTGAGCGCGCCGTCATTGTGTGCGCTGAGCATCTGCGCTGCATTGGGCAGGTCGAAGACGATCAGCCCGTCAGCGGCAAGGCAGGCTGCCAAGCGCGTGAGCAACCGACGTTGCGCTTGCGCCGTGTGAAAATGCATGAAGGCGTTATACGGCAGCAAGATCAGCTTGTAGCGCTCGGCGAAGTCAAATGTGAGCGCGTCGCCGTGAAAAAATGTGGCGAAGTCGCGCAGATCGGCGCGGCCGCGCAACTTGCGCTCGGCGCGCTCCAGCATAGCGCGCGCATGATCGAGTCCATGCACGCGATAGCCTTCCGCCGCCAAATGCAACGTGACGCGTCCAGTGCCACAGCCGATATCGAGGATCGGATCGCCACGATCGGCTGCTAAGCTGCTGTAGAAAGGCAGATCGTCCAGCTTATGCTCGTTCTCAGCGTCGTAGTAACGCGCAATCGCGTTGTAGAAGGCGGCAGAAGAGTGCGCTATCTGCTCAGTCATGTCTCTTGCTCTGCGTAACCGTGCGGATGCGTGCGATGCCATGCCCAAGCTGAGGCGATGATATCGTGCAGCTCTGGATAGCGCGGCCGCCATCCCAGCTCGTGATTGATCTTCTCAGCAGAGGCAACTAGGATTGCCCCATCGCCGGGGCGACGCGCCGCCTCCACAGCAGGAATTGGATGACCTGTCACGACGCGCGCGGCTTGAATCACCTCGCGGACGCTGTAGCCGCGTCCATTGCCGAGATTGTAGGTCATAGCAGGGCGCTCATCGAGCGCAGCGAGCGCGAGGACGTGCGCGCTGGCGAGGTCTTCAACATGCACGTAGTCGCGGATGCAAGTGCCATCGGGCGTTGGGTAGTCCGTGCCAAAGATGCTGACGTGCGGACGCTGACCGAGCGGCACTTGCAAGGTGAGCGGAATCAAGTGTGTCTCGGGCTGGTGCGCTTCTCCGCGCACAGCGTGCCCCTGCTCATCGAGCGACGCGCCGCAGGCGTTGAAGTAGCGCAAAATGCAGTAGCCCAGGCCCTCGCACCGATGATACCAGCGGATCATCCGCTCGATCATCAGCTTGGTTTCGCCGTAAACGCTGGCAGGCTCGCACGGATCGTCCTCGTAAAGCAGGGTGTCTTTGCTGCCATAGACGGCCGCCGTCGAGGAAAAAATCAGGCGCTTCACGCCGTGCGCTACCATAGCGTCCAAGAGCAATTGGCTGCAACAGACGTTGTTGCGGAAATATAGACCGGCTTTCTGCATGCTCTCGCCTGCTTCGACAAGAGCGGCGAAGTGCATGACAGCATCGAACTTGCTCATCTGGAAAAGCGTATCGAGCGCTGCGCGGTCGCATAGGTCGCCTTTTACGAACGCCGCCTCGGGCGGCACTGCCGCGCGATAGCCGCGCGAGAGATTATCGAAGACTGTGACGCGATACCCGCTGCGGATGAGGGCGGCAGCCGTTGTCGAGCCGATATAGCCTGCGCCACCCGTGACGAGGATGTGCATAGGGTCAATTCTTCCTTGTAGTATGCGATTGCTTCAAGCCAATTGATCGGCGAAATACGCGCTGACCGTCTGACGGACGCCTGCGTACATCGCTGCGTTGACTGCTTCAATGAGGTCTGGCGGGATATTTTGCCACAGCAGGCGCATTTCGGCCTCGTTTGCCAAGAATGCCTGCATCTGCGCGGCGGACATGCAAATGCGGCTGCCTAGAATCTCCAGCGTGCGGCTTGGTGCGTTTGGCGCTAGCTGATCGGCGATCAAGTCGCGCCACGCGCTCAGATCGGCGTCCGAAATGAACGGCAGCCATGCTTTCGGCGTGGCGCGCTTCAAGGCGAGGTAGTCCTGTTCGGCAAGGCGCTGACGGTCTTGTGCATCAAGGTGACCGAGCAGCGCGTGCAGCAGGACGTTGCGTTGCCAGAACGGCGCCCAATCGCGGCTGAAGTGCGGCAACATCTCCGTGAACCACACTGCATCCATTGCTAGG
>JAGHYP010000259.1 GCA_017743585.1 Chloroflexota bacterium | reverse complement strand
GACCACGACCAACGTCACAGTCGCCTTCCAGCGCGAGAAGATTCTGATCACAGCGCGCGGCGTCACCGTTGACTACAATCGCGTGCGCAACCTTGAGATCGGGCAGGGGCGTTGGTTCGATGCTGCCGATGACGAGCGCGCCTCGCGCGTCGCTATCCTCGGCTCGGATGCCGCTGACGCGCTCTTCGGCGGCTTGAATCCAATCGGGCAGACCGTGCGGATCGGCAGCGCGCCGTTTACAGTGATCGGCGTGATCAAGCCTGTTGGCGCGGGCTTCGCCGGCAACCCTGATACGTCCGTCTTCGTGCCGCTCCAGACAGCCTACCGCACGATCTCAAATGCGCGCACGGCGTCGGGCGCGCGGCGCGTCAGCGTGATCTACATCTCAGCCCTGAGCAGCGACGATATCCCGCGCGTTGAGCGCGAGGTGACGCAGGTCATGCGCCAGCAGCACGCCATTCGCGAAGGCGCAGAGGACGACTTCACAGTGCTGACTCAGCAGCAGTTCCTGAACATCGCGGGCAGCATCACGGGCATTCTGACGCTCTTCTTGGGCGCGATTGCTGGCATCAGCTTGCTGGTAGGCGGCATCGGCATCATGAACATCATGCTGGTCTCGGTCGCAGAGCGCACCAAAGAGATCGGCTTGCGCAAGGCGGTCGGCGCCAAGAAGCGGGCGATTTTGATGCAATTTTTGGTTGAGACGGTCACGCTGAGCTCGATCGGCGGCGCGTTCGGCATCCTGCTCGGCGTCGGCATTGCGCTTTTGGTCGGCGCGAGTGGCATCATCGCCACAACGGTCACGCTCGAATCCGTCTTGCTGGCCGTGACCTTCTCGCTGGCGGTCGGCCTCTTCTTTGGAATCTATCCCGCCAATCGGGCGGCTAACTTGCAGCCGATAGAAGCCATTCGTTACGAATGAAGCGGGAGGCTCGGAAATGCGCACAAGCTGTTTGAGGCGCTTGATCGCGCTCTGGGCGATTTGTGGTCTCGCGCTCAGTGCGCAAGGCGCCGCGCCAACGCAAGCGCAGGAGCGGGAGACGCTGGTCTTGGCGCTTCTGAGCAGCAGCGCGGAGGGCGACGTCGTCAGCAGCCGTCATTTCGTGCAAGGGGCGCAGCTCGCGCTCGAGATCGTGAACGGCGGCGGCGGGGTGCGCGGACCGGCGCGCGTCCCCGACAATGCCACGCCGGCGCCGAACGCGCGCCGCAATACTATCTACACCTTCAGCCTGCAGACGCGCAGCGCCGCCACGCAAACTGAGATGCGCACAGCGTTGCAAGCCTCTGTGGAAGCCAAGCCTATCGCCTTGATCGGCCCGCAAGTGACGAGTCTGCTCGATAACAATCTCGATCTCGCCAACACCAATCGCATTTTGCATTTGGTGGCGCTGCCGAGCGAGCCTGCAGGGGCGAGCAATCCCTTCATCTTGCGGATGCGCTCAAGCAACGAGAACTTGGCGCGCGATCTGGGCAACTACCTGACGACACAGCGCTTTTTCCGCGTCATCGGCACGGCGAGCGACAACTCAGCGCGCGGGCGCGCCGATCTTGCCGCCTTTGAGCGCGCAGCGCGCCCAGCAGGCACAGCGGCAACGGCGAACGCCGTGCGCTTGACGCCCGCCGTCACTTACGATCAGACGGCGACCGACCTCAGCGCGCAGGCGAAGACGCTCGTTGACGACAATCCTGAGGCGATCGCTATCTTCGGCACGCCGCAGACGGCGGCGGCGCTCGTGCGCGAGCTGCGCAATCGCGGCTATACAGGCGTGATCGCTTATGGCTCAGCAGAAGGCAACCTGAGCGAGTTCATCAGCCGTGGCGGCAGCGCTGTGGCGAATGTGATCGTGCCGCTGATCTGGCATCCTGACGCACAAGATGGCGGCAGCAATCGCTTCCGAGAGGCGTATCAAGCGCGCTTCGGCGAGCTGCCGACTGCTGAGTCGGTTCTCGGCTTCGATAGCGTGGCAGCAGTCGCGGCGGCAGTTGAGATCAGCGGGGGCAGCACGCAAGCTATTCGCGATACGCTCGCCACAAGCGGCGCTATTGGCGGCTTGCAGGGCGTCTACAATCCGTCGCGTTTCAGCGGCACGGGCAACACCAATTTGCGCGCCATAGATAGCGCGATCCTCTTCCGTCTGACTGCAGAGGGCAGAGGTATTGAAGAATCGCGCTACAGCGGCGGCTTCTGTACTCGGCGCTGCGCTGATACGCGCTTCCAGAATCTGACCGCGCCGAACGGCGTGCGAGTCACGCTTGACCTGCGAGACTTCAACACGACGAGCGCCGAGGAATTCGGAGTCGTAGCGCGCAGCCTCTTGACGACTGCGCCGCCGATCGCCATTCTCGGCCCGACCTTGACGGGCATGGCGCTGCCAAACCTGAACCTAGCGCCGAACGCGCGCGTGCCGCAGTTTGTGACAGGCACGGCAGCTGTGCTGAGCAACAGCGATCCGACGCGCTTCATTTTCCAGCTGCGCCCTGCCGATGCCGTATGGGCGACCGCCCTCGCCAGTTACTTGGTAGATATTCGCGGCTACACGCGCCTTGCCGTCTCAGCGGCGACCACAACCTACGGTCAGGATAGCGTGGCAGCCTTCACAAGCGTCGTCACGCGCTTCCGCGACCTGACCAACGCGCAGATCGTCGCCAGCACTACCCACACGGTCACGGCGACCGACTTCACAGCCGAGGCACAGGCGCTGCTCGCAGCCGATCCGCAAGCGATCGCGATCTGGAGCGCGCCGAATGCGGCGGCGGCGCTCATCAAAGCCTTGCGCGCTGCCGGCTACAGGGGCGAGATCGCCTACGGCGCGCTGGAGAACCCTGATTTCCTGCGCGCGATGAGCGGAGAGAGCGTGGAGGGCTTGCTCGGCGTGACCAGCTGGTTCGCGGGCGCACAAGATGCCGCCAGCGCTGAGTTCGTGCGCAACTATCGCGCCACTTACGGCGAGCTGCCCGATAGCCACGCAGTCGCCTACTACGATGCTGTGTACATGATTGCAAACGCCATCAAAAATGGCGGCCCAGCGGCTGTGCAGCCGTTCATCGCGCAGTTGCCACGCTTCGCAGGCGTGCAAGGCGAGTATCGTCCTGCGATCTACAACAACGGTCAGCTGAGCGCAACCGTCTTCATCGTGCGCGCTGATGCCGAAGGCAACCTGAGCGAGCTGGCGCGCTACGAAGGCGCGACCTGCATCAACGGCTGCCGCTAGGTCGCCTCGTCCTGCGCAAGCTCGCACCTGCTGACCCGCGCTTTTCGTTCTGGTCAGCGCGCGGCGCGCTCGTTTATACTCTGCGCAACCTTCTGCTGCGTCGGAGAGTTCTCTTGTGCGTCAGGAGTGCCTGCTCGCGCTTGATTACGGCACGCAGAGCGTGCGTGCGTTGCTCTTCGACTTGCGCGGTCAACTGATCGAGACAGTTCGTCTCGCTGTTGAGCCGTATGTCTCGCCGCAGCACGGCTGGGCGGAACAAGCGCCTGATTATTTCTGGCAGAAGCTGGGCGAAGCCTGCCGTGCGCTGTGGACAAAGGCGAGCGCGTGGCGGAGTGCCTTGCGCGGCGTCGCGCTCACCACGCAGCGCGGCACGGTCATCAACGTGGATGAGTCGGGCGCGGCGCTGCGCCCTGCCATTGTGTGGCTCGATCAGCGGCAGACTCAAGGCGTGAAGCCTGTCGGCGGCTTGTGGGGACTACTTTTCCGCCTGACCGGGATGCGCAGCACGCTCGCTTACCTGCAAGCACAGGCAGAGGCGAATTGGATCGCCAAGCATCAACCTGAGGTATGGGCGCGCACGCACAAATATCTGCTGCTCTCAGGCTATTTGACCTACAAATTGACGGGCAGATTCGCCGACTCAGTCGGTTGCCAGGTTGGTTATTTGCCGTTCGATTACCGAGCGCAGCGCTGGGCAAGATCGAGCAGCTGGCACTGGCAGGCGCTGCCGCTCAAGCGCGAGATGCTGCCTGAGCTGGTGCCAG
>JAGHYP010000258.1 GCA_017743585.1 Chloroflexota bacterium | reverse complement strand
TATGAATCGCCAATCGCGCCTATCTCTAGAAGATATGCGGCACGACGAAGAGCGCCATGACGATCACGAACAAGAACAAGCCGCCTGCAAGGGTCAGCACGGCGCGCAAATCGCGGATAATGTGCCGATATTCTTGATCGAGCTCTTCTTTGGTCGGCACGCGGCGTGTGGCAAGGCCAGCGCTGCGCACAACGGGCTTTGCCTTAGCAGCTGCCGAGGCGCTTTCAGCTTCAGAAGCCGATGCCGCAGGCTTGTTCAGGCTGCCGCGCAGCTCAGCACGGGCGCGCTCCAGCACTTCTTGTGAGATATTCGGCTTGCTTCTCCTCTTCGCCATGATGTAAAGACTTTCTCCATGCACGGGTGGGCGAAAATTTGACGGACGCCCTAAGCATAGCGTCCGCTGCACGGCTTGGCAAGATATCAGGTTGCCAAAGCGCGCTGAGAGCGCCAAAATTTTCGGCGTAGATGCATCTTGCAGCGGCAATAGAAAGTTGGGAAGCCCCCTTGAGCATTCGACCTTTGGCGCGCCGCCTGCTAGGCGTGGCGTACTACCCTGAACACTGGCACGAGTCGCGCTGGGCAGAAGATGCCAAGCTGCTGCGCGAAGCGGGCATCACGGTTGTGCGCATGATGGAATTCGCATGGGATAAGCTAGAGCCTGCTGAAGGGCAGTTCAACTTCGCTTGGATGGATCGTGCGCTGGAGATCTTCCAAGCGGCGGGCATTCGGGCGATCCTGTGTACGCCGACGCCGACGCCGCCGGCGTGGCTGGTGGCTGCGCATCCTGACATTCTGCGCGTGGACGAGCGGACAGGCTTGCGCGATTCTTTCGGCTCGCGGCGCTCGGTCACCTGCCATGCCCCTGCTTATCTTGCCGCTGTTGACCGGATTGTGATAGCAGTTGCCGATCACTGGGGCGATCATCCGAACGTGATCGGCTGGCAGATTGATAACGAATTCGGCTGCCACGGCAGCACACAGGATATCTCTGACCACGCGCGGCGAGCCTTTCAAGCGTGGTGCAAAGCGAAATATGGCTCGCTTGAAGCGCTGAACGCCGCTTGGGGAACGCAATTCTGGGGCGCGACCTACACCGACTGGTCGCAAATCCCCGTGCCAGCGCCAACGACTGCTGCACACAACCCCAGCTTGCTGCTCGATTTCCGCCGCTTCTCCAGCCAGAGTTGGGTAGCCTTCCAGCGCCGCCAAATCGAGATTCTGCGCCCGCGCATCGGCCCCGATCGCTTCATCACGCACAACTTCATGCCCAGGTTCTTCGACCTCGATTACTACGCGCTCGCTGCTGATCTAGACTTCGTCGGCTACGATAACTACCCGCACGGTCTATCCGGACCAATGGAAGCCGCTTTCAACCTCGATTTGATGCGCGGCATGAAGGCAGGTCGCCCTTTTTGGCTCATGGAACAGCAGCCCGGCAGCGTGAATTGGGCGCCGTACAATCCGCCTGTGCCGCCCGGACAAGTGCGCACGTGGACACATCAAGCCTTTGCGCACGGCGCGGAAGCCGTCTTGTACTTCCGCGAGCGCGCCTCAAACATCGGCCAAGAACAGTACCATGCGGGTCTGTTGAAGCACGACGGCACGCCCGACCGGGGCTGGCATGAAGCGAAAGCCGTCAGCCAAGACCTTGAGCGCTATCCGCTGCTCAAACGCACCAAAGCGCCAGTCGCCTTGCTGTTCAGCTACGAGGATTTGTGGGCGTTGCGCCTCGATCCGCACAACGTAGAGTTCTCGTACTACCAAGTGGCGCTCGATCTGTACCGTCTGTTGTGGGAAAAACACATCCCAGTGGACATCCTGCCGCGCGATGCCGATCTGAGCGGCTATGCAGCGGTCTTCGTCCCATCGCCCGCGCTGATCAACGAAGCGCATGCTGCCAATTGGCGCGCATATGTGGAGCAAGGCGGCAATTTGGTGGTCACCTTCCGCGCCTTTTTCAAGAATCCGAGCAATACGTGGACAGATCAGCCGATACCCGCCGGCGGGCTCTCAGAGCTGCTCGGCGTGGTGGTAGACGAGTTCCTGAGCATCCCGCCTTCGCCAAGCGTCGGTTGGCGCATGATGGACGATCCGTCGCCCGATTGGGACGACGAGCGCGGCGCGCACGTCAGCGACGTTGCCGCCAAGGCAGGCGGCATCGGCTTCAGCGAGAACTTCGGCATAGCGCCCAAGCTGCGCTACAGGCTGTGGGCAGAAATCTTGAAGCCGACCACAGCGCAAGTGCTGATGCGCTACATTGATGGCTACTACAAAGATGCCGCCGCCGCGACCATGAACAAGGTCGGCGCAGGCGCCGCCTTCTACATCGGTTGTTGGTCAGAGCCGCTCATTCCGCGCTCGATCTGGCAGGCGCTCGATCTGGCGCGCTTCGAGGCGGACACGAAAGACCTGCCGCGCGGCCAGACTTTCGAGATAGTCACGCTGTACGACGCCGATGACAAGCCTGTGCAGGTGCGCATCAATCACAGCAAGCGGACAGTCACCTTTGTGGAGGGATCGTGAGCGGCGAGCTGAACATCGCGGCGCACGAGCGGGCGCTGCCGAGCGCCTCACGCTTATCGCTCGAGCCCGCAGTTGATGGCAGTGGCATCCATTTGCTGAGTCAGCATTGTCTGCTGCGGTTGGGCGCGCTTGAGTGCGCTACAGCCTTCAGCGACGTGTTGCCGCGCCTCGTCCACGCAGAGGACGGATGGAACGCGCCGTGAAAGTCTGGGCAGCCCTTCTGTTGCCGGCGCTAGTCATTTTGGCGCTTGATCAAGCGGCCAAACACTGGATACGCGCCAATTTGGCGCTTGGCGAGGTGCTATCGCCGATTGCGCCGTTGCGCGATGTGTTCGGCATCACCTTCAGCTCGAATACGGGCGCAGCGTTTAGCATCTTGCCGCAAGCAGGTGACCTGTTCTTGCTCATCGCCATTGCCATGATCGTCGGCATTCTGCTCTTCTATCGGCGCATGGCGGGCGAGCGTTGGCTGGCGCGCTTCGCGCTCGGTCTAGTGCTGGGCGGCACGTGCGGCAACGCTGTAGATCGGCTGACGCTCGGCTACGTGGTGGATTGGTTCTTGGTGCGCATACCGAATGTGCTGGCGAACGTCAGCAACTTTGCCGATCACGCGATTGTGATCGGCATGGGTTTGTTATTCCTGCTCAGCTGGCGCGGCAAGCCTGCTGAGCGCGGCGCGTCTGAGGATTCTTCAAGGCGCTTGCAGTAGCTCTTGGTAAAAAGCGACCGTCTGCGCGGCGACTTGCGCGTGTGTGAAGTGCCCGAGGACGCGCGCTCTGCCTTTTTGAGCGAGCGCAGCGCGCAACGTTGAGTCGGTCAGCAAGCGCGCCATATGCGCCGCGAGCGCGTCCACATCGTCCTCAGGGAAGAGCAGGCCGCTATCGCCGATCACCTCAGGAATTGCGCCGCTGCGCGCGCCGATCACAGGCACGCCGCTCGCCATCGCCTCAACGATCACGCGCCCGAATTGCTCTTTCCAGTTCGGCAGCGTCCGCGACGGCACGACGAGCGCGGTCAGGTCAGCGTACAGGCGCGGCATATCCGTTGAGGGCACTTGCCCCAAAAATGCGATGCAATCGCGCAAGCCGAGCGACTGCGCCAGCTGCTCCAAGTTGGCGCGCTCTGCGCCCTGCCCGACGACGCGCACGCGAATGGCATGACCTGCCTCGCGCAGTTTAGCCGCCGCGCGCAGCAGCAGATCGGCGCCTTTCTCCGGCACAAGCCGCCCGCAGAAGCCGAAGATCGCGCCATCAGGCTGCCGCTCAGCGGGCTTGAAAAGATCGGGATCGACTCCGAACTGCGGAATGATCGCGATCGGCAGGCGGCAGCCTTTGCTGCGCAGCACGTCCGCCGCACCTTGCGTGCCAGCGATGGCGCCGTCAGCGCGACGCAGCAGCCACGCCTCGCCGAGCGAGAACGGCGGCGGGTAGCGGCGCAGGATGTTCTGCCAGCTGAAGAAGAT
>JAGHYP010000257.1 GCA_017743585.1 Chloroflexota bacterium | reverse complement strand
GCCTCTGATCGCGTGGTCGGTCGCGCTCTTCTTCGTGCCAAATCAGACGCGAGAGTGGCAGGTGGTCTACGTGCTGATCGGCGCGGCGCTCGCCATCGCGCTTGGGGTAGAGATTGTGGTGCTGGATGGCGACATCGGGCGGCAAAACACGTTCTTCAAGTTCTACATGCAAGTGTGGATGATGCTGAGCGTGGCGAGCGGCGTCGGCTTGGCGTGGTTGCTGTACGCCGCTTGGCGCTGGCGCCCAGCTGTGCGCAGCACATGGCTGTTCACGGCAGCGCTTTTGCTGAGCATTGCGGCGCTCTTCCCGATCATGTCCACACAGGGCAAGAACGCGATGCGCATGGCGCCTGAAGCGCCGCGCACCCTCAACGGCAACGATTACATGATGTACGCAGTTTATTACGAGGGCAGCCAACCCGTGCCGCTCAAGCGCGACCTGGCGATGATCAAGTGGCTGCAAGATAACGTGCAAGGCACGCCGACCATCGTCGAGGCGCATCAGTATCCTTCGGAGTACAAATACAATAGCCGCATTGCGATCAACACTGGTCTGCCGACGATTCTGGGCTGGCGCTTCCATCAGCAGCAACAGCGCACGCTCGATCCGCTGCCCAGCTTGGTGATACAGCGCCAAGCCAACGTGACCGCGCTCTACAATACGCTCGATATCGGCACGGCATGGCAGTTGCTGCGCTTCTATAACGTGCGCTACATTATCGTAGGCGAGCTGGAGCGAATCACTTATCGCGAAAGCGGCTTGGCAAAGTTCGAGGCGATGGTCGCGCAAGGGCTGCTGGAAGTGGTCTACGATCAGGACGGCGACAAGATATATCGCGTTGTTGAGGATGCACAATACACGCCACGCGCGGTAGGGATGCACTGAATGGACTTAGTAGACTTGCAAGGTTTGGCGCGCAATATCAGTTACATTGCTCATGTTCGCACAAGAGACATGAAGCGCTTCAGTATCAATGCTTTTAATATCAACGAAGCATGTTCATTCGGCATTCTTGTCTACGACGAGAGAGGCGATGAGATAGTTGGCTTCTCAAAGTGGGTTTCACCAAAGCGGACGCGATCTTATCCTTTTGCGCGAATATACAACACTTATCATCTGCCAAAGAAAGTCACGATCATCCCTGTGATCAAAGATGAAGGTATTTCAGGCGATCTAGATAGGATTAACTTTATCACGTTCTCATGGATGAACTTGATGAATGTCTATATCATTCTGGCTTGGTACGATGAAGCAGAGATCAATCGCCGCCGCTCAGATAAGACTAAAATAACAAAGCAGCGCTTCAACGCAGACTACGTGCGAGAGCGCTTGAGCGAACTGAGGCACTATCACCAAACAGCTTTGCATTGGAATACTATGCATTTTCAGCGCGACTTTGTGCGCGTTTATAGCAATGCTGTACAGGCATATCAGCGAATCTCCCGGCAGCTGGGCGTTCCTATGCACAGCGCTGATAGCCATTTGAAAGAGTTAGAAGCATTTTTACGCGGCAATGAGTTCGATTTAGCGCGTTTCAAGGCAGTGACGCTGCACGGTTCGCGAAACGCTGCGGCACGTGAAGTAGTGACGCGACACGCCCTAGAGCATACGCCTATAGGCGAGAAGATGCCTTTACGAATTCTCAACCAACTCGGCGGCGAATACTTCTTGACTGTAGATGGAGTCTATCAAGAATCGGGTCAAGTTGTCTTTCAAGAGGCGAAACACTCTTCAAGGCATCCGCTGCCAGACCTCAACGATATTCAAGACGGTCTGTTCAAGTTGATTTTGTTGACTAACTTAGAGCAGCTAACTGCAAATGGTCGTGCTGTGCCTTTCCGCGCTGAACTATACCTGAGTGGCGCCTTCAGAGGTAGATTAGCTTTGCCAAGCACTTCAGAACAAATTGCAGCGTTTGTGAGCGAGAACGATCTCAACAAGCAAGCACGGTTGATCAACTTGCTCAATCAAGAAGCTAGCGCTAACAGACGCTTGAGTATCATTCTAGCAGGACGTGAGTGAAGTGACGCGAGCTGTTAAGAGTCCGCTGCGTTATCCCGGCGGCAAGTCGCGCGCAATTGCGCAGATACTCGCTCAGATTCCGCTCAATATGGCGGAGTATCGTGAGCCGATGGTCGGCGGCGGCTCGGTGTTCTTGGCGGTCAAATCGGCGCTCGGCAGTCGCGTGCAGCGCTACTGGATCAACGACTTGAACTATGACCTGATCTGTTTTTGGCGCGCTGCACGCGATGAAAACAGCGCATTGGTCGAGCGGATAAGCGCTCTGAAACGAGCCTATCCCGATGGACGCACGCTTTGGGAGTATCTGCAAACAGATACATCGCGGCAAGATGACCTGTCGCGCGCTGCGCGCTTTTTCGTGCTGAATCGGATCACATTCTCAGGCGTGGTCGACTCAGGCGGCTATTCGCAGCAGGCATTTGAGCGCCGCTTCACGGACTCAGCGATTGAGCGCGTCCGAAGGCTCGCGCCGAAGCTGGCGAACGTCCATATCACGCATGGCGACTATGCGCCGCTGCTGGAGGCGAGCGGCGAGCGCGTCTTCATCTTTCTCGATCCGCCATATTGGCGCACCACTGCCTCGCGTCTGTATGGCGTAGACGGCGTGTTGCACACAACTTTCGACCATTCTCGCCTCGCCGAGCGCCTGCGCAATTGCCCGCACCAGTGGCTGCTGACTTACGACGACTCACCGCTTGTGCGCGAGTTATTCAGCTTTGCGCATATCTCGGCGTGGCAATTGCAATACGGCATGAACAACGTCGGGCAGGCGAGCGCTGCGAAAGGCAATGAGTTATTCATCAGGAACTACGCAAAGGCGTGAGCTATGGTCTTGGACTGGCTGATTGCAGAAGGCTGGGCGCTGATCAGATGGTGGCTGATCAGTTTGACAGCTGCATGGCTTGTTTTGCCGTTATGCCTGCGCTTGTTTCATGCGCTGCCCTCGCGCGGCTATGCGGTAGCGCGCGCCGCGGGCATTTTGCTGGTCGGCTATGTGTTCTGGCTGCTGAACAACCTAGGGCTGCTGCGCAACACGAGCGGCAGCATCTTGCTGGCCGCGCTGATCGTCCTCAGCGTCAGCTTGATCGTCTATCTCACTTGGCGTGAGCGACCCGCGCTCGGCGCAGTCCTGCGCCAGAATGCAGCGCTGATTGGCGCGGTAGAAGCCTTGTTCATCGTGCTGTTTGTCGGCTGGGCGGCCGTGCGTGCCTTGAATCCCGATCTGACCGCCACCGAGAAGCCGATGGAGATGGCGTTCCTGAGCGCGGCGCGGCGCAGCGCGCAATTTCCGCCGCACGACCCATGGCTCTCAGGGTACGCGATCAGCTACTATCACTTCGGCTACATCTTGATCGGCGGCATCGCCAACTTGAGCGCAGTCACGAATGGCATGGCGTTCAATCTCGGCATCGCGCTGCTCTTCGCGCTGACAGGCGTCGGCGCGTTCGGCGTCGCTTATGACCTAGTCGCGATGCGTCGCGCGACGCTGCGCGCGCGCCTTGCCATTGGCTGCCTCGCCATCGTGCTGAGCATCCTGATGGGCAACCTCGGCACGGCAATTGTGGAGATCCCATTTCAAACGCGCCTGGCGCCGCCTGAGTACCTTGCATGGATGAACCTTGAAGAGCGCGATTCGTACTCCGTCGGCTGTCCGCCGAGCGGAAGCGTCGATCCGAGCAACTGGTGCTTTTGGTGGTGGTTCCGCTACAGCCGCGTGGTGCGCGACCTAGACCTGAGCGGCCGCCCGCTCGCCATTCAGCCGATCACAGAGATGCCGATCTTCAGCTATGTGCTGGCAGACCTACATCCGCACGTGCTTTCGATGCCGTTTGTGATGCTGATGCTCGCCTTAGCGCTGAACTTAGTCCTCGGCAAGCGCCCGCTGCAGGCGTGGGAACTGGTGCTGCATGGCGTGTACGTTGGCGGCATGATCTTCCTGAACTCGTGGGACGCGGTTTTCATCGTTTTCATCA
>JAGHYP010000256.1 GCA_017743585.1 Chloroflexota bacterium | reverse complement strand
AGATGTGTATAAGAGACAGGTATAAGCGCGTTGGAAAGTCGCGCTCCAACCGCCGCCAGACTTCTTGCACAAAATGCGGCGCGTTCATGATGAACTTGCCCGAACCATATTGCAGCGGCTCGGCATAGGCGAGATCGGCGGCAGCGCGCGTGATATAGCCTGCCTCGACCATTAAATCAAGCACAGTGCGTTGACGCGCCCTCGCCGCTTGCGGATTGCGCAGCGGATCGTACAAAGCGGGCGATTGCGGCAAGCCCGCCAAGAGCGCCGCTTCGGCGAGCGTTAGCTGGCTGACATCTTTGCCGAAGTAGACTTCTGCCGCGCTCTGCACGCCATATGCGAGGTTGCCGTAGTAGGTCTGATTGAGGTAGAGCGCCAAAATGTCGTCTTTGCTGTAGCGCGCCGCGAGCTGCACAGCCAAGATCATCTCGCGCAGTTTGCGGCGCAGGCTGCGCTCAGCGCGCTGTTGCGGATCGAGCAGCAGGTTGCGCACCACTTGCTGTGTGATCGTGCTGCCGCCGACTCGCACCTCGCCGCCTTGCAAGTTGATCCAAACTGCGCGCAAGATGCCGCCAAGATCGATGCCGATGCTCTGATAGAAGTAGCGATCTTCTGTGGCAATGGTCGCTTGAATAAGCGCCTCTGGAATCTGCTCAAGCGGCACAATGCGATTCCTACCGCCGTGTGGATCGATCACTTCATACAGCAAGCGACCGTGTCGGTCGTAGATGCGCGTGGAGGGCAACGCCAGACCCGCCTGCAAGTTGTCCAGCGACGGCAGATCGGCGAAGAGCCACCAGTAGAGCGCGCCGAGAGCGACGCTGAGCGAGCCGAAAGCGATGATCGCGATTTTCTGCCAACGAGGGCGTTTTTTCCAAAATTGGCGCACAGCAGTTCCTCACAGACCTTTTACAATCTGCTCTTGAGTATAGCGAGCGTTGCACAGCTAGTTGGGCGGCATAGCGCGTCTTGCCCTACGCACAAGCGAGGTGAATCGGCGCGATGTTTGCGATATACTCGCCCGCCGCGTAGACCCTCCCGAACAAGGTGTGCTGAAAACCATGCCACGAATCTTCTTGCGCACAGCCGTGTTCCTTTCCTGCGGCGCTATCTTGTTCTTCATTTGCGCGAGCGGCATTCTGCTCTCCAGCCTGCTCACGCGACCGACCTCGGCGGCGCGACCTGCCGCTGCGCGCATTGTGTACGGCCTGACGCTTCTGCCAAGCGGCTTCGATCCGCATATCAACGCTTCTGCCGAGCTGGGCATTCCGCTGCGCTCAGTCTATGACACGCTCGTCTACCGCGATCCGGTCACAAAAGAGTTCGTGCCAGGGCTGGCAGAGCGCTGGGAGATCTCACCCGACGGCATGGTCTATACGTTTTACCTGCGCCGTGACGTCCGCTTTCATGATGGCGAGCCGTTCAATGCCTTGGCAGTCGCCGCGAACCTAGATCGAATCACAGCGCCTGAGACGCGCTCGCAGAAAGCCGTCTTCATGCTCGGCAGTTTCGAGCGCTACGTCGTGTTGGACGAGTACACCATTCAGCTGGTATTGAAGACGCCCTTCGCGCCGCTGCTCGATTCGCTCTCGCAAGTCTATCTCGGCATCGCCAGCCCAAAGGCGCTGCGCGAGTATGGCACAGACCTGTATCAGCTGCATCAGGTCGGCACGGGTCCGTATCGGATGGTCGAGTTCATCCCGGGCGATTACATTTTGCTGCGCCGCAATCCAGACTATCGCTGGGGGCCTGCTTTCTATCGCACGGATAATCCTGCGCCTGTCGAGGAGATTGAGTTCCGCTTCTTCACCGATCCCGCGACGCGCGCGCCTGCCCTTGAGAGCGGTGCTGCTGATATCATGGGCGAGCTGGCGCCGCTCGACGCGCTCGCGCTGGCGCGCCGCGACGATATCGCGCTGTTGCCGCAGCCGATCCCCGGCATGCCGCTGCAATTCATGTTCAATACGCGCAACGCGCCCACCGATCGGCTTGAGGTGCGCCGCGCCATCATCACGGCGACCGATCGCACAGCGATCATCGACTCAGTCTTTCAGCAGCTCTCGCCTGTCGCCTACGGTCCGCTGACGGCTGTCACGCCGTTCTACGAGCCGCAGGTCAAGCAATACTACCCACACAACCGCGAAGTGGCGCGTCAGACGCTGATCGAACTTGGCTACAGGGATAACGACGGAGACAAGGTGCTTGACTTGAACGGCGCGCCGCTGCGCTTGATCGTGATCGTGCCGACTTGGGGCTATGCGCCGCAAGTGGCACAGCACCTGCAAAGCCAATGGCGGGAGCAAGGGATTGATGCTGAGCTGCGACAAGTGCCGAACTTGGCGGGCTTGTTGGCCGCTGTGCAAAGCGGCGATTACCACCTTGTCGCTTTCAACGACTTCGGCGCCGATCCGAGCCTGCTCAACAATTTCTACCTGAGCGATGCGCGCAATAACTTCATGCGCGTCAGCAACGCCAACCTCGACCAATGGCTGCGCCAAGCCGTCCAGACGAGCGACCCTGCCGCTCGGCAGAACTTCTATAGAGGCGTGCAAGGCTTGATCATGGATCAGGCGCTGATCTTGCCTATTCGCGACTATGTGAACCTGAACGCGCACGGCAAGCGCGTCAGCGGACTGACCTTCGATGCCTACGGCTGGTTTCCGCTCTTGGCAAACCTGACTTTCAACGGAGATGATTAGCGCGCTATGTTGCGCTTTATCCTGCGCCGTGTGCTGAGCGGGCTAATGACGCTTTGGCTGGCGGCGACTCTGGCGTTCGTCGCGCTGCGCCTTGCGCCCAGCGATGCGATCACGCTGCAATTGACGCTGAGCGGCGCCACGGAGAGCCAGATTGCGGCGCGCCGTGCCGCGCTTGGCTTGGAGCTGCTGCTCGGCGCGCAGTACTTGAACATGCTGAGCGGCCTGCTGCGCGGCGATCTCGGCGTCTCGCTGGTGAACGGACGCGCTGTCGCGGCGCTGATCGGCGAGCAGTTGACGGCGACGCTGAGCTTGGCGCTTGGCGCGTTGATCGTCAGCACGCTGGCAGGCGTCGGCCTGGGCATCGGCGCTGCGCTCGGCAATCGCCTCGTGAGATGGCTTGCACAGGCGTTGATCGCGCTGTTGCTCGCCACGCCGATCTATTGGCTTGGCACTTTGGCAATCTATGTGTTCGCTGTATGGCTCGGTCTGTTGCCCTCAGTCAGCCGCGGCAATAGCTTGCAAGCGTTGATCTTGCCGTGCGGCGTGCTTGGCATCGCGCTGAGCGGCGGCATCGCCCAAGTGACGGCGGCGGCGCTGCGCGAAGCGAAAAACGCGCCCTATGTGCAGGTGGCGCATGCCAAGGGGCTACCGATGCGCCTGATCGTGTGGCGGCATATGCTGCGCGCGCAAGGCAGCGCGCTGATCAGTTTGATCGGCTTGCAGGGCGGCTTCCTGATCGGCGGCGCCGTGATCACAGAAGCGCTCTTCACGCGGCGCGGCATCGGTCAGCTGCTGCTGAACGCGGTCAACGGGCGGGATTACCCGGTGGTGCAAGGCGTGGTGCTGCTCAGCGCGCTCGCCTATAGCCTGCTCGGCGCGGCGGCGGATATCTTGGCAGCTTGGCGCGATCCGCGACTGCGCTCTCGGTGACGAAATGCGGCGCATCGGACTCTCAGGCGCGTTTCTGGCGCTTTGGGCGCTGAGCAGCTTATGCGCGCCGCTGATCGCGCCATACGATCCGTTGGCGACGGTCGGCGAGGCGCTGATGGCGCCATCGGCGCAGCATTGGCTCGGCACGGATTTGATCGGGCGCGATGTGCTGAGTCGCGTTTTGCACGGCGGCGCGCGCACGCTGAGCGTTGCGCTGATTGCGCTGAGCAGCACGGTCTTGATCGGCGGCGCGCTCGGGCTGTGCGCAGGGTATTTCGGCGGCGCGCTGGATTGGCTGCTCGTCAGCCTGAGCGACGCGCTACTCGCCTTGCCGAGCCTGCTG
>JAGHYP010000255.1 GCA_017743585.1 Chloroflexota bacterium | reverse complement strand
AGATGTGTATAAGAGACAGATCCAGATGTGGCAGAGGCAGCGCTCAGCGTCTATCCCGGACGCGGCATCATCAACGGCAACAATCTGGAGAATGGACGCGAGCGCATTGACCGCGTCCTGCCAATCGCCAAAAAGCATGGCGCCGCTGTCCTTTCGATGACCATTGATGAGAACGGCATGGCGAAGACGGCACAGCGCAAGCTGGAAGTGGCGCGCCGCATTTACGAGATCGCCGTGAACGAGTACGGCATGAGGCCCGAAGACCTGATCTTCGACGCGCTGGTCTTCACGCTCGCCACAGGCGATCCTGAGTTCGCAAATAGCGCCGTCGAGACCATTGAAGGCGTCCGCCTGATCAAGCGCGAGCTGCCGGGCGTGCTGACCTCGCTCGGCGTGAGCAACTTGAGCTTCGGCCTAAGCGAGCCTGCGCGCGCCGTGCTGAACAGCGTCTTTCTGTATCACGCTGTGCAGGCAGGCTTGGACATGGCAATTGTCAATCCTGCGCACATCAAGCCGTATGCCGAAATTCCTGAAGAGCAGCGCGAGCTCGCTAACGATCTGATCTTCAATCGTCGCGAAGATGCCTTGCCGCGCTTCATCGCTTACTTCGATCAGAACGCCGTCCAGCTGGCGAGCCGTAGCGAAGCCGATCCGACCGAAGGCATGACGCCTGAGCAGAGATTGCACTGGC
Source organism: Chloroflexota bacterium (assembly GCA_017743585.1). GTDB lineage: Bacteria > Chloroflexota > Anaerolineae > Aggregatilineales > UBA2796 > CP2-2F. The sequence continues at coordinate 3,284 of JAGHYP010000255.1, read as the reverse complement.
AAATCGTGCATCGCAAGAAAGAAGGCGTAGAGGCGTTGGTGGACGCTTGCGTGCGCAACCGAAGCCCTGTGGACGTGCTGAACAACGTCCTCTTGCCCGCCATGAAAGAAGTGGGCGATAAGTTCGGCGCCGGCGAGCTGATCCTGCCGTTTGTGCTGCAGAGCGCTGAGGTCATGAAGCGCGCTGTGGCGCGCCTTGAGAACTACCTTGAGCGCAAGGAAGGCGTGGCAAAAGGCGTGGTGGTGCTGGCGACCGTCTATGGGGATGTGCATGATATCGGCAAGAACTTGGTCAAGACGATCCTGAGCAACAACGGCTACATCGTCCACGATTTGGGCAAGCAAGTGCCTGCCAATGTGATCATCGAGGCGGCAATCCAGCACAATGCGACGGCTATCGGCTTGAGCGCGTTGCTGGTCAGCACATCCAAGCAAATGCCTATCGTGGTCAACGAGCTGGCGCGGCGCGGCCTGAGTTTCCCCGTCCTGATCGGCGGCGCAGCCATCAATCGGCGCTTCGGACGGCGCATTTTGTTCCTAGATAATGGAGAGCCATATCGGCACGGCGTCTTCTACTGCAAAGACGCCTTCGAAGGGCTAGAAGTGATGGATAAGCTGGTGGATAGCGCCGCGCGCCAATCGCTCATAGAGCAGACCATAGCAGAGGCGTATGCCGAGCTGGGCAAACCGATGCCGACTCGCGCTGCGCCTGTGAAAGAGCGCCGCAGCACGTTGCAGCCTGCGCCCGATATTCCCAAGCCGCCTTTCTGGGGGACGCGCACCATTGAGCGCATGTCTACTGAGATCGTCTTGGAGCATCTGCACAAGCCTGAGCTATTCCGCCTGAGCTGGAGCGCTAAAAATGCGCAAGGCGAGGAGTGGGAGAAGCTGAGCGCCGAATTCGAGGCGCGCTTGGCGCGCATGAAGCGCGAGGCGATTCGCAAGCGCTTGCTGTGTCCGCAGGCAGTTTACGGCTACTTCCCTGCCAATAGCAGCGGCAACGACCTGATCATCTACGATCCGCGACGCTACGCCGAGTCGGGCGAGCGCGTCGAGATCGCGCGTTTCAGCTTTCCGCGTCAGGATGACGGCGAGTTCCTGTGCATCAGCGATTACTTCTTGCCCGTTGAGGCGGAGCAAGCAGATGTTTGCGCTTTGCAGATCGTGACCGTCGGCGCGGTCGCTACGCAGCACTTCGAGGAACTGCAAAATAGCGATCAGTACAGCGAAGCGTATTATTTTCACGGCTTGGCAGTTCAAGCGGCAGAGGCGACCGCTGTGTACGTCAACAATCACATTCGGCGTGAGCTGGGCATCCCTGAGAAGCGCGGCAAACGCTACTCATGGGGCTACCCTGCCTGCCCTGAGCTGGCAGATCATCAAACTGTGCTGCGCTTGCTGCCCGAAGCAGCCACCAAGCTCGGGATGCAACTGACCAGCGCTTATCAATGGATACCTGAGCAATCCACTGCCGCGATCTTCGCTCATCATCCATCGGCGAAGTACTATGCCGTTGGCAGCGGCCGGCTTGAGCAACTGATTGCGGAGTGAGCGCGCAGATGGCAGGCAACCACGCCGCGATCGCTGAGCAGGCGCCTGAGACGCCGCTGAAATGGGCAGGCGGCAAGCGTTGGCTTGTGCCGCATTTATTGCCGCTGTGGAGTGCCTATCTGCAGGCGACGCCGCACGGGCGCTTGGTCGAGCCGTTTTGCGGCAGTCTATCGGTCGCGCTCGGTTTGCAGCCTGAGCGCGCGCTGCTCAACGACTTGAATCCGCATTTGATCAACTTCTGGCGGCAGGTGCAGCGCGGCTTGACGATCACACTGCCGATGGCGAACGATAAGGCGCTCTACTATGCACATCGCGCGCGCTTCAACGCGCTGATCAGCCGTGGCGAGGCCGAGTCAGCCGAAGCGGCTCAACTTTTCTACTACCTGAATCGGACAGGCTTTAACGGTCTGTGTCGCTTCAACAGCAGCGGACAGTTCAACGTGCCGTTCGGTCGCTACAAGACCATTACTTACTGGCAGACGGCGGATTTCATGCGCTTGGCTGCGCGCATCGCGCGTTGGACGTTCACGGTCGGCAGTTTTGAGTCGCTCGACGTGCAGCTTGATGACTTCATCTACGCCGACCCACCGTATGACGTGGAATTCACCAGCTACTCGCCAAGTGGCTTCTCGTGGGCGGATCAGGTGCGCTTGGCGGAGTGGCTGAGCGCGCATCGCGGCGCGGTCGTTTTGAGCAATCAGGCGACGGCGCGCATCGTAGACCTATACACAGCCTATGGCTTTGAGTTGATCTATCTGGACGCGCCGCGTCGAATCAGCGCGAACGGCGATCGCAGCCCTGCGCGTGAAGTGTTGGCGATCAAAAACATCCGTTAGCCTGCTCGCAAGCTATGCGTGGAACACGTTCCGAGGGAGATTATGTCTGAAGTGCCACTGTTGCCTTTCCTAGAGCGTCTGAAGCAAGGCGTCATCCTCGCCGATGGTGGGCTCGGCACAAGCCTGCATCAAAGCGGCGTGCCGCTCGACGCCTGCTTTGATGCGCTCAACCTGAGCGCGCCTGAGCGCGTGCAAGCTATCCATCGCGCGTTCATCGAGGCGGGCGCCGAGATCATCGAGACCAATACGTTCGGCGCTAATCGCTTCAAGTTGGCTGCGCACAATCACGCAGCCGAGGTGAGCGCCATCAATCGCGCAGGCGTCGCCGTGGCGTGCGCGGCTATCGGCGGGAAGCCGGTCTACGTCGCAGGCTCAGTCGGGCCGCTCGGCGTGCGGTTGGCGCCTTACGGCAGAGTCAAGCCTGAGCAAGCCTTCGAGGCGTTCTACGAGCAGATCGAAGCGCTCGTCCTCGGCGGCGTCGATCTGCTGATCCTAGAGACCTTCACTGACCTCGCCGAGATCGCTGAGGCAGTCCGCGCCGCGCGCGCTGTCAATCCGAGCGTGCCTGTCGTGGCGAGCGTGACGCTCACGCGCGATGGCACGACCGTCTATGGCGATACGCCGCGCGAGATCGCTAATGCGCTGGCAGCCACAGGCGCGGACGTGATCGGCGTCAATTGCGGCAGCGGGCCGTCACAATTGGCGCGCGTGGCGCAGATCATGCGCGCTGCGCAGCCTGATCTGCCGCTCTCGATCATGCCGAATGGCGGCTTCCCGGAGCTGATCAACGGTCGTTTGATGTACCCCGCCACGCCCGATTATTTCGGCGATTACGCCGTGATCTTCCGCGACATCGGCGCGCGGATCATCGGCGGCTGCTGCGGCACAACGCCTGAAC
>JAGHYP010000254.1 GCA_017743585.1 Chloroflexota bacterium | reverse complement strand
GCTCAGCGCGCTGCTGCTGAGCAGCGTCGCCGACACGCTTCCGATAATTGACCTTATCAGCAACTTCTGCATGCAAGCTCTCTCAACTCTGTGACCGAGTGTACCGCATTTGGCGCAAAAGGCACGCCGATAGCGCACATTCGCTTGACAACCCCCTCGGATCGCGTCTATCATCCTGCGCAAAGCGAAGTTTGTTCCCCATTTGAGTCGCACGGGCAATCAGATGCAGCGAGAAACCGCGTTCATTCAAACGGCAAGTCATGCGCCGAGCGCAGCTGAACATACAGCCGCTCATGCCGCGCATGGCGCGGATCACCTGAAGATGGCGAGCTTCACCTACAGCATCGAGAACAGCAAGATGGCGATGTGGCTGTTCCTCGCCTCTGAGATGTTCCTGTTCTCCGTGCTGATCATCGCCTACATCATTGTGCGCTACGCTTACCCTGAGGCGCACGCGCATTTGAACGTGCCGCTGACCAGCATCAACACCTTCATCCTGCTGCTGAGCAGCTTCAGCGTGGTCTGGGCGCTTTCTGGCGCGCAGGTGGGCAATCAGACGCGCTTGCTGCGCGGCTTGGCAGGCGTGATCGGGCTAGGCACGCTCTTCTTCCTGCTGATGATGTATGAGTACTCCGAGATGAGCCATCACGGCATCACGCTGGGGCATCCGTTCGGCATGGCGTTCTACGCGCTGACGGGCTTGCACGGCGCGCACGTCCTGATCGGCTTGATCTGGGCAGTCTACGTCTTCAACCGCGCTTTCAACGGCGTCTACACCAAAGATAACTATTGGGGCGTGGAGTTCTGGGGCTTGTATTGGCACTTCGTGGACGTAGTCTGGATTTTCATCTTCACTGTAGTGTACTTGCTATGAGGAAGCGCTGAACAATGGCGGATTCTAGGCAACTGACGAGCGGCGCGGCGCACGCTGAGCATCATAGCGCCAAACATGCCACGCCAGGCACGTACGTGGCAGTGCTTGGCGCGCTGGCAGTCCTGACTTTGATCGAGCTGATCGTGGTCTACTTAGGCTTGCTCGGTCAGATTTTGCTGGTGCTGATCGCGATCAGCAAAGCGTGGCTGGTACTGCAGTTCTACATGCACCTGCGCTATGAGCGCAGGATTCTGACGTGGATTTTCTTGCTGCCTGCTGTGGCGGTCGGCATTTTGACTGTGATCATGCAGTTTTTCGTTGCGTGAGGCAGTGCAAGCTGAGCGGCGTCGCCGCCTCAGCCATTTTCATACCTGCCGAGCGCGCTGCCCACAGCGCCCTAGGGATAAGTAAGCGGACTCAGCATGCGCGCAATGCTGTGAAGTTCGCTCCGCGCCAGCGGTTTGGCACTTGCAAAGCCTAGCGCTCTCGCCTCAATGAGGTAGTCTGCTTCGAAGCTGCTCATCTCGGCACGAATTTTGCAGAGAACGCACGGATTTGCAGGAAACAAAAGAGGCGGAGCGCTCGCTCCGCCTCTCTGATCGCGATCAACGATACGGTGGCGCGTAGAGCAAGCCGCCGTTCGTCCAGAGCTTGTTCGGACCGCGCTCCACGCCGAGCGCGCCCAAGTTGCGCTCGTAAATCTCACCGTAGTTGCCGACCGCCTTGATGACCTTGATCGCCCAGTCTTTCTCCAAGCCCAAGAACGTGTGCAGCTCGCCTTCCACGCCGAGCAGACGCTTCGCCTCAGGCGCGAGCTTCGGATCAGCCGCCATCATCTCGACGTTCTCGCTGGTCAGCCCGTACTCCTCAGCGATGATTGTAGCGAAGACCACCCAGCGCACCACGTCGCCCCATTGCGCGTCGCCCGCCTTGTAGACAGGCGCCAGCGGCTCTCGCGAGAAGTTCTCATCGAACATCACCCACTCAGCGCCCTGCGGCGAGGTCGCCTGGCGCGATGACAACTGCGAGCGATCTGAGGTCACGGCTTGGCAGCTGCCCGCCACAAACGCCTCGAAGACCAAGTTGATGTCGTCGTAAGGCGCCGCAGTGGCCTTGATGCCGCTTGTAGCGATGATATCCGCCAGATTCTGCTCAGTGGTCGTGCCTTTGATGACGCAAATGGTCGCGCCGTCTAGGTCTTTGATCGTCTTAATGTTATCGGCGCGGCGCGTCAGGAAGGTCTGGCCGTCGTAGAAGATGACCGGCCCGAAGTCAGCGCCCTGCCGCGTATCGCGCTCAAAGGTGATGGTCGTGTTGCGGATCAGCACGTCGATCTGCTCAGCTTGGATAGCTGGGAAGCGGTCAGCAGCGCTGATCGGCTTGAACTCCACCTTGGTCGGATCGCCGAAGATGGCGGCTGCCATTGCGCGGCAGAAATCCACGTCGAAGCCTGAGACCTTGCCATCAGGCGAGATCAGGCCAAAGCCTGCCAAGCCGCCGTTCACGCCGCAGATCAGGTTGCCGCGCGCTTTCACACGCGCCAAGAAGCCTTCTTGCGCATCAGCGGCATGCGGCAGCGCTAACGCCGCTACAGAGGAAGCCAACAAAACCGCCAAAGCAAATATCGCCCAGCGAAAACGCATCTTTGCCACTCCTATCCCGTTCAGCGATTCTTGAGAGATGCAACTTGAGTCTATCAAAGCAAACCAGCCTGTGCAAAAGACTTGGGCAAACTGCCCGAAAAACGCGCGGGAAGCGCCTCAAGGCGCTTGCGTAGGCGGGAAAATCGAGATAGGCGGCGTAGCGGTCGGAGCGCCAAAAGGCGGCACGTTGTGAATCAGCTGCGGCGTGGATGTAGGCGGGAAGAGCGGCGGCGCGGTCGGGAAGATGAAATCGGGCGTCACGGTCAGGAAGAAGAAGCTGGGCGTCTCAGTCACGAAGAACGGCGGCTGAGTCGAGAAGAAAGGCGGCTCGGTCGGCTGCAGGGCGGCGTTCTGCACGAAGATCGGTATGCTCGCCTCAAGGCGGCGACCTTGCTGATCGAAGACGACCAAGCGCAGCGTGTATGCGCCATCAGGGCGGCTGCGCGAGTCCCAGCCGCCTAGAATTGTGTTCGGGATGCTGGGCGGCTGGTTGTACGGGCCGTCCACGCGCGTGAAGCCCAGCGGCGAATGCCCGACGCCTAGCTCGATCTCGTAGCGCGCAAAGTTGGGCATGCTGATCGTGCCAACAAGTTGCACCACGCCGTTCACGATGCTTTGCGGCTGCGGACTGGCAATGCTGATATTCGGGCGCGCCATGCCGGGGCGGCAGGCCTCGGTCGGCGGCGGCGCGAGCGGCAGCTGCAAGTTGCGTTGCTGCGCCCACGCCTGACCGCTCGGCGTGTTGTTCAGCCACGCGAAGGCGGTCGGATCGTCAATGTTCAGGAAGACTTTATCTTCGATGAACTCAGGGCAGAACTCGTTGGCGATCAGGTTCGTGAAGCTATCCACGCGCACGATGCGGAAGATTGAGTCGGCGGGCGGCGGCGGATTCGGCGCGAAGACCAGCTCAGAGCGGCGCGTGACGCAGCGTTCGAAATCTTGTGTGCCGAAATCGGCGCAGATAGTCGTCTGGCCGACGTTCGGCGGCACGGGGAAGTTCTGCGGCGGCACATTCGCCAAGATCGCCGTCATCACTTCATTCCAGATCGGCGCCGCGCCGACAATGCCGCTGGTGCCGATCATCGGCTCGCCGCGCGTGTTGCCCACCCACACGCCGACCACCACCTGCGGCGTGTAGCCGATCGTCCAGTTATCGCGGTTGTTGTCAGTTGTGCCTGTTTTGACGGCAGCCATGTGACCGTTGCGCAGCAGCAGCGGGCTATTCGCGCCGAAGGCGGGCGTGCGCGCCGCGTTATCGGCGAGTATGTGCGTGATCAGGTACGCCAAGCCGGGCTCCACCACCTGAGTCGGCGCTGGCGGCTGGTACTCGAAGATCACTTCCTCCACGCCGCCGCGCTTGCGCGTGATACGTTGAATTGCGTACAACGGCACGGCATTGCCGTTATTGGCGAGCACGCTGTAGGCGCGCACCAGATCGAGCATGGTCACTTCGGCCGCGCCGAGCGCCGTCGCCAAGCCCGCCTGCT
>JAGHYP010000253.1 GCA_017743585.1 Chloroflexota bacterium | reverse complement strand
TATCTGGCGCTCGGCAAAGCGCAAGCCGCGCTCAGTCAGTTGGATCGCGCTGCGCAGACCCTGCAACAAGCCGTGCGGCTTGCCGCACAGCCCGAAGCTGAGCGCGCGCTAGCGCAAGTGCAGGCAGATATCGCGCGCTATGAGCAGGCGCTCGCCGCGGCGAGCCAGTCGCGCGCTTTCCTAGAGCGCATGCGCTTGCCCGATCTGCACAGCCTTGCCTTTGTGATCGCGCTGCAGGCTCAGCACAACCTTGCGCTCGGTCGGTTGGACATGGCGCAACATCACGCTGACGAGCTGATCGCCCTTCTCCGCCAGCGCCGCCATGAGCTGAGCCTTGCCGCTGACGATCCAACAGCGCAGGCGCTGCTCTCGCTCTTACGCGGCGCTGAGGCCGCCGATGTACAGCTTGCCGCCGCCGAATATCGCGCCGCGCTCGCTGCGCTTCAAGGTCAGGTGCAGCCGAACGCAACGCTCATCAAAGTGGCAGCCTACCTATTGGAGCGCGTGAGGGCGTGAGCTTAAGCCGCCGGCGCTCAAGGCGCGCAGAGGCTCGCTCGCTTCCCGATCCCTCGCCGATTGCGCGCTGACTCGACATTTTCAGGGCGGCGCATGAAGCACTTTGCACAGCCGCGCTGCGCGATTTTTGCGCAATTACGCTATGATTGAGTCATCTTCTGGCGGTGTTGAGCGAGGCGCTCTTGTGGAACTGAAAGCGAACGCCTTCCCGCAGGCGGCGATCATCGCCCTAAAAGATATCCAGCTTCAGACGGCGCTAGCGCGCGGCACGACCAACGCCTCCAACGCGCGCTTGCGCGCTATGAGCGAAGTGACGGATGCCGAAGCCTTGCGTCGGCAGGCGCGCGCCGCCAAACTGCGCGCTTTGCGCAACCTGCCCGCGCTCTTGGAACAATTTGAGGCGAACATCACGCAGCGTGGCGCGACCGTGCTGTGGGCAGAAGACGCAGAGGCTTGCAATCGCCTTGTGATCGAGGTCGCGCGCCGTCATGCTGTGCAGCGCATCGTCAAGAGCAAGAGCATGGCGACCGAGGAGACGGGCTTGAATCGCGCGCTGGAAGCGGCAGGGCTGGAAGTGATCGAGACCGATCTTGGCGAGTACATTGTGCAGCTCGATGGCGACTCGCCCAGCCATATCGTCATGCCGATCATCCACAAGACTCGCGAGCAGGTGCGCGACCTGTTCGTTGAGAAGCTCGGCATGACGCCTAGCGACGATCCCGAGGTGCTGACGGCCTTCGCGCGCCAAAAACTGCGCGAGGCGTTCCTAAGCGCCCAGATGGGCATCACGGGCGCCAATTTTTTGATCGCAGAGACAGGCACGGTCGCCATTGTGACCAACGAAGGCAACGGGCGCATGTGCAGCAGCCTGCCGCCTGTGTATGTTGTGATCGCGGGCATCGAGAAAGTGGTCGAGCGCGTGGCAGATTTTGCCACGCTTGTGCAGCTGCTGCCGCGCAGCGCGACCGGTCAACGCATGACGTCTTACGTTCACCTGATAAGCGGCGCTGCACAGCCCGACGAGCCTGACGGGCCGGCTTTCATGTACGTGATCTTGCTGGATAACGGACGCAGCCGCATTCGCGGGACGAGGTACGCCGAGTCTTTGGCGTGCATCCGCTGTGGCGCTTGCCTGAACGTCTGTCCTGTGTATCAAAACGTCGGCGGGCATGCTTACGGCTGGGTCTACTCAGGCCCGATTGGCGCGGTCATCACGCCGCTGCTGAAAGGCGTCGCCAATGCGGCGCCATTGCCGCACGCCAGCAGTCTGTGTGGCGCGTGCCAAGCGGCTTGCCCTGTGATGATCAACATCCCCGATATGCTCTTGCGGCTGCGCGCTGACTTGGTGGCCGAAGGCGAGGCGCCGCCTGGGCTCAGCGCGGGCATCGCCGCTTGGGCGCGCCTGATGAGCTCGCCATTCCTTTACGAGCTGAGCGGCGCGGTAGCGCGCCTTGCCACGCGCGCCATGGCGGGCAGCGACGGTCAGGTGCGGCGATTGCCTGTGCCGCTGCTGGGCAATTGGACAGAGAATCGCGATTTTCCGCCGTTTGCAGCGAAGCCTTTCCGCCAGCTATGGCGTGAGCGTCAACGCGGGCAGTGAGCCATGAGCCTAGAGACTTCTGCGGCGCGCGCTGCCATACTCGCGCGGCTACGGCAGCACAGTCCTGCCTTTCAAGATGACCTGAGCGCCCCCGAGCAGCCGCTGCCTGTCACGCGCTTGGATGACTCGGAGTCGCTTTTGGAGCGCTTCCGAGCCGAGGTAGAGCGACTGAACGTCATCTTTCAGCACGTCGCCGATGCCGAGGGCGCCCTAGACGCCTTGCTCAGCGTTGTGCGCGCTGAGAATGCCTCAAGCGCGCTCCTGTGGCGGCAATTACCGCTTCACGGCGTGCCTGAAGCGCTTGAGTCCATTGGCGTGCAACCGATTCTGCCGCAAGTGCAAGGCGCTGCGCGTCACGACATTTACCGCGCTCTAAACGACGTGCCTCTCGGCATCAGCGGCGCTGACGCTGCCTTCGCCACCACAGGCACGCTCGTCTTGGCGAGCGGCTCAGGGCAAGGTCGCTTGCCATCGCTGCTGCCGCCAACTCACGTTGTGCTGCTGCCGCAGGCGCGGCTCTTCGCGCGCCCTGAAGATTGGCTGCTCGCGCATGGCGCACAGACCTTGCAGCGCGCGCGCAGCGTCACGTTTGTGACAGGGCCGAGCCGCACTGGCGATATCGAGATGCAGATCATCTTAGGCGTTCACGGACCGAAGCGTTTGTACATCATCGTCTTCGATTGAGACTCACAAGCAAGAGGGCGGCCATGTTGAACATCGGCGTGCTTGCTCTGCAAGGCGACTTTGCTGAACACGCAGCGGTTTTACGCCAGATCGGGGCGCGACCGATTGAGGTGCGCAAGCCTGAGCAGCTCGCCGACCTACACGGATTGATCATACCGGGCGGCGAAAGCACTACTATCAGCACTGTGGCGCGCGCCAGCGGGCTGTACGAGCCGTTGCGCGAGTTTGTGACGCACAAGCCAACTTGGGGGACATGCGCCGGGGCCATCTTGCTCGCCAAGCGGATCACAGGGCAGGCGGCGCATCTCGGCGTGATGGATATCGCAGTCACGCGCAACGCCTTCGGACGCCAAGTGGATAGTTTCAGCACCGATCTGCTGATCGAGGGCTTCGATGAGCCGCTGCGCGCCGTGTTCATCCGCGCGCCGATCATCGAATCAGTTGGCGCAGGCGTGCGCGTGCTGGCGCGCCTGCCCGACGGTCGGATTGTGGCGGCGCAGCAAGGGCATCTGCTGGCGACCGCTTTCCATCCTGAGCTGACGCCCGATAAGCGCCTGCACACCTACTTTCTAGAGATGTGCCATCAGCAGCGCGTCGTGCTCTAGGCGTTGCTGCTTCTCACCACCCGCGGCGCGCTGAAATCGCTCTGCAGCTGCAAATTCTTACGAATCTCTGCACGGCAGGCCTCGGAAGCCCATCTGGATTTAACTCCCAGCGAGCTGCCGGCCGCGGTCACTGACTTGGCGCTGCGCGCCAGCTCACGCATTTTGGATCGTGGATAACACGCAACGCTCGCGCTGGGAAAATCGCCTCAGCAGCATGCCGAGCGTCTGAGCGTAGCGCAAGCGTCCAACGCATGTCTCTTCAGCCGCGCTCCGCGCGCTATACTTAACCTAAAGCTTATTGGCGCAGGGCGTGTCGCGCCTCGCTCGTCGGTTCGGTCAGGCAGCAGAGAGCAGGCTATGGTCAGACGTCGGCTAACGTGCTTGGCGCTCATAGCGATAGGTTTGGTGCTCCTAGCGGGCGCGCTAGGCGTATTCTTCTTCCAGCGGCTTGAGGTGAGCGACCAAGATCGCGTCATCCGCTACCTGCCATTCCTCGCGCCGCTGCGCGCCACTGAGATTCCGTTCCGCATTCCGACGCCTTTGGCGACTGCGTCGTTCGATTTTTTGACCCTGCTCACGCCTGACGCACCAACCGCCACGCCGACGCCGCTCAGCGT